>JAFARZ010000153.1 GCA_019245115.1 Streptosporangiaceae bacterium
AGTTGGGTCCGGGCGGTATCACCCGAGTTCGGGAGATCCGGGATCGGGAGATCCGGGAGAGGAGACGGCGGTATGGCGCGCAGCCCGAGAATGCTCCCGTCCCACCCGCCCGGGAGCGTCGTCCCGGACGACGTGTCCAAGCAGATCATCGAGCAGCTGCAGCAGGACGGCCGGCGTTCCTACGCCGCCATCGGCAAGGCCGTCGGGCTGTCGGAGGCGGCCGTCCGGCAGCGGGTGCAGCGGCTCCAGGACGCCGGCGTGATGCAGATCGTCGCCGTCACCGACCCGCTGACGCTGGGCTTCCGGCGCCAGGCGCTGATCGCGATCAAGTGCGACGGGGATCTGGAGAAGCTGGCGGACCACCTGGCCGACATGGACGAGATCGACTATGTCGTGATCACGGCCGGCTCGTTCGACCTGCTGGCCGAGGTCGTGTGCGAGGACGACGACCACCTGCTGGAAATCCTCGGGCAGGTGCGCTCCGCGCCGTCGGTGACCAGCACGGAGACGTTCGTGTACCTCAAGCTCAAGAAACAAACCTACTCATGGGGAACCAGATGACAGCCGAGCAGACCCAGGCCGCGCCATTTCAGAAGGCCGCGCCATTCCAGGAGGGCGCCAAGCGGAACATGTGGCTGCACTTCACCCGGATGTCGGCCTACTCCGACGCCGACGTCCCGGTGATCGTGCGCGGTTCCGGACCGTACGTTTACGACCAGCACGGGAAGCGGTACCTGGATGGGCTGTCCGGGCTGTTCGTGAGCCAGGTGGGGCACGGCCGCACGGAGATCGCCGAGGCGGGGGCCCGGCAGGCATCCGAACTGGCCTACTTCCCGCTGTGGTCCTACGCGCACCCGCGCGCCATCGACCTGGCCGAACGGCTGGCCGGCCTGGCGCCCGGCGACCTGAACCGGGTGTTCTTCACCACGTCGGGCTCCGAGGCGGTCGAGTCGGCGTGGAAGCTGGCCAAGCAGTACTTCAAGCTGACCGGGCAGCCGGGCCGGTACAAGGTCATCAGCCGGGACATCGCGTACCACGGCACTTCCATGGGCGCGCTGGCGATCACCGGGCTGGCCGACATCAAGCACCCGTTCGAGCCGCTTCCGCCGGGCGGGGTCAGGGTGCCCAACACGAACTTCTACCGGGCGCCTTCGTTCGTGGCCTCGTCGCAGGAGGAGTTCGGACGATGGGCGGCAGACGAGATCGAGCGGGCGATCCTGCGGGAGGGTCCGGAATCGGTCGCGGCCGTCTACCTCGAGCCGGTGCAGAACTCCGGCGGCTGCTTCCCGCCGCCGCCCGGGTACTTCTCGCGGGTGCGTGACATCTGCGACCGGTACGGCGTGCTGCTGGTCTCGGACGAAGTCATCTGCGCGTTCGGACGGCTGGGCCACTACTTCGGGTCGGCGCGATACGGATACCAGCCGGACATCATCACGTTCGCGAAGGGCGTCACGTCCGGGTACGCGCCGCTCGGCGGGATGATCTGCTCCGATGCGCTGATGGAGCCGTTCTCAGCGGGCACCGCGACGTTCCTGCACGGCGTCACGTTCGCGGGCCACCCGGTGTCGTGCGCCATGGCGCTGGCCAACCTGGACGTCTTCGAGTCCGAAGACCTGCTCGGGAACGTGCGTGCGCATGAGGGGGCGTTCCGGGCCACCCTCGAGAAGCTGCACGACCTGCCGATCGTCGGCGACGTCCGGGGCGCCGGGTATTTCTACGGCATTGAGCTGGTCAAGGACAAGGCGTCCCGTGAAACTTTCAGCGACGACGAGTCGGAGCGGTTGCTGCGCGGGTTCCTGTCCCAGGCGCTGTTCGACGCCGGGCTGGTATGCCGCGCCGACGACCGCGGCGACCCGGTCATCCAGCTGTCTCCACCGCTGATCTGCGGCCAGGAACAGTTCGATGAGATCGAGCGGGTCCTGCGCGACGTCCTCACCGAGGCGTGGAAGCGGATCTGAGGTCCTGGCCGGCGCGACTTACCGGCGTGCCTTACCGGCGTGCCTTACCGGCGTGCCTTACCGGCGCGTCTTTACCGGCGTGGCAAGGCGCTGGCAACGTTCATCGGACGGCGTCGGGTGAAACTCCGCGGTGTCACGCGGCGTTCACCCGACGCCGTTACAGTTCCGTTATGCCGATACCCCGTAATCCGCTCTCCCGCCGTCAGGTGCTCGCCGCGGCGGGCGGCACTGGCCTGCTGGCGGCCGCAGCCAGTCCCGCGCAGGCTTCCACCACCCGGCTGGGCGGGCCCAGGAGCGGAGCCGGTGACGGAACCCCCGAGCAGATCCATCTCACCTGGGGTGAGGATCCCACCACCAGCGTGGTCGTCTCATGGGCATCGCCCGACCGGGCGCTGAGGCCGCGGGTCCGGATCGGCAAGCGGGTCATCCCGGCCGAACAGCGCCAGTACACCGACGGCCTCAACGGGGAGACGGTCTGGACTTACCACGCGCGGGTCGGCGGGCTGCGGCCCGGCGCCACCTACGCGTACGCCGTCACCGCCGACAACGACGGGGATGCCGCGGACCCGTTCACCGCCACGTTCCAGACCGCACAGGCCGGCCGGCATCCGTTCCGCTTCACCAGCTTCGGCGACCTTGCCACCCCGAACACCAAGTGGGTGCTGTCCTATGGCCAGTCCGCGTACGCCGTGGAGGCGGTGGAGTCCTTCCAGCCGCTGTTCCACCTGCTCAACGGGGACCTGTGCTACGCGAACCTGAATCCGGGCTTCCAGCCGGAGGTGTGGCGTGACTTCGGCAACAACAACCAGTCATCGGCCACGAACCGGCCATGGATGCCGTGCCCGGGCAACCACGAGGTGGAATTCGACAACGGGCCACAAGGATACACCTCGTACCTGACCCGGTACACGTTGCCGGACAATCAGGTTCCCGGCTTTGCCGGGCGCTGGTACTCCTTCCGGGTGGGTTCGGCGCTGTTCGTGTCGCTGAACGCGGACGACGTGATCTACCAGGACGCGGGCGCGTTCGTCGGTGGCCCCGCGCAGCTGGTCCCCGCCGCGTCCACCGGCAACCCGCCGATCCAGCCCGGTACGTCGCTTTACATCGCCGGCTACTCCGGTGGCGCACAGACCCGGTGGCTGGAGCGGACGCTGGCCGCCGCGCGCCGCGACCCGTCCATCGACTGGATCATCGTGCAGACGCACCAGTGCGCTTTGTCATCATCGGCTACTGGAAACGGGTCGGACCTTGGCATACGCGCGGCTTGGCTGCCGCTGTTCGACCGGTACGAGGTGGACCTGGTGCTGAACGGCCACGACCACGACTACGAGAGGTCGTTCCCGTGCCGTGGCTTCGATGCCGACGTGGGTCAGGAGGTGGCAACCGGCGCCGCTGTCAACACCATGCGTCCGCACCCGGTGACCACGACCGACAGCGGGGTGTTCGACACCAGCCAGGGCACGGTTCACCTCATCCTCGGCTGCGGCGGCACCAGCGCGCCCCTGGACTCCTATGGCCTCGACAGCGCCGACGGGCAGCGCCAGGCGAAGGTGTTCACGCGCGCCAACCGCCCGGTACCTACTTCCACGCCGGGCGTCTACACCCGCCCGGGTTCCGACGCGGTCGAGGACGCCGTCTGGTCGGCCAGGCGGGACACCTCGACCGGCTACGGTATCGCGGTGTTCGACGTCGACCCCGGCTCCGGACCAGGTAGCTCCGGACCACGTGGCTCCGGGACAGGTGGCTCCGGGCCGGGCAGCCACGGCGGTTACACCAGTATCCGGGTCACGCACTACCACGCGGTGGGCGCCGATCCGGTGAACCCGGCGTCCGGCGCCAAGGGCGCGCCAACCCCGGACTACACCGAGTTCGAGACCTTCACCCTGGTCCGTCCGCGCTCAGACCGGGGCTTACCTGGCCGGCAGGGCGGGGCTGGCTAGCTGGGCCAGCTGAAGCGCCTGCTGCGGGAACCACGCGCCGGCGGCCGGGTCGTCGATCCCCCACAGCGGGTCGAACACCGACTGCGCCGCCGTAGTCGTGGGCCATCCCGGCAGGCTGTAGGCGCTGTAGTCCCAGGCCCGCACACCACCCGCCGCGTCGCACTGGCCGTCGGACTGACCAGGCGTCTTGACCCACAGGTACGCGTCGAGCAGCGGTACACCGGTGTCCGCGGTCGGCCGCAGCCCGAGCCCGGAGCTCGGCGGGTTGCACCAGTTCCCGGAGGCGAGGGTGCTGATGACGCTGGCCGGCTGGCTATAGGGCGCGGCGGAGAACTTCTGCATGTTGTTGGGGCCATCACCGTTGCGGCTGGTGTCGACGACGAAGTGCGTGCTCGCGACCGCGTTGCCCATGTTCTGCGCATACCACTGGGTGGTGAGGCCCCACGTGGTGAAGTCGCTCTGCGTGGCCGGGAAGTACTGGCTCGCGCAGCCAGCGGGGTTGTTGAAGAAGGGGTTCGCGGAGTCGGTGACCATCGCGATGCAGTCGGAGATCCAGGTCCCGTAGTCCACGAGCTCCGCGGTGGGCTGGTAGTTGGACACGTCGAGGAAGAATCCCTGGGCGCTGCCCACGTTGGCTTCGAGCAGCCGCTGCGTCATCGTGCCGACGGACTGCCACGCGCTGTGCGTGCCGTCCAGGTAGACGCTGGCGCCGGGGTCGCGTTCGAGCGTGCTGACCGCGTACTGCAGTTCGGCGATCCGCTCGCTGTCGGTGAACGGGTAAACCGATGCTGGCAGGCCGCAGTTGGACGGCATGTTGCCCAGGGCGTCCGGTTCCAGGATGACGATGGCCTTCCCGCGCCCGATTCCGCGTGCGAACCCGTTGATCCACGCCTCGTAATCGGCCTGGCTCAGCGCGCCGCCCGCGGAAAACTGAGCGCAGTCCCGGCCCGGAATGTCGTAGACGACCAGCACGGGTACGGCATGCTGCCGCGCCGCCTCGAACATCGTCACCGTGGCCTGCTGTTGCGCCTGAGCCGGTGTGCCGCTGTTGAACCACACCGCGCGCGGTATCGTCTCCATCTTCACGATGAGCGCCGCGTCCTTGACATCCCCGCTGCTCGCCAGCTTCAGGATCTGCTGCGGCGCGCCCGGCGAAGGCGAGGGCACGAAGAACCGCGTACCGGGCCCGAAGCCCCGGTCGCTGCTGGCCGCCTTCGCGGTGCCAGAAGCCGCGGAGGCTTGGGTAGCCACGGCCAGCGAGCCGAGAAGCAGCGCTGACGCAACGGCAACAGTCAGACGGCGGGGGACGGTCACGGCCATGGGCACACTCCCGGAAGTTACCGGAACATTTCCGGGAAAACCGTAACAGCCGCGCTCACGCCGGTCAATGCCCTTCACCGTCGCCACTAGGGTCCCGGTACCGTCCCTGGTGCCGCTGCCAACAGGGTCCTGGTGCCGCCGCCAATCGCGGGGTCCCGCTATGCCGGAGGCGCGGCGGTGGAATCGCGCACCACGAGCTTGGTCTCGAGCTCGACGCGGAGCGGTTCCAGGCGCCGGTTCTCCAGCTGCCGCAGCAGCAGGCTGACGGCGGTGCGGCCGAGTTCGGCCAGCGGCTGGCGAACGGTGGTCAGCGCCGGTGTCGTGATGGCCGCCTCGATGGTGTCATCGAAGCCGACGACCGAGACGTCCCGGGGCACCCGAAGGCCATGCTCCGCCGCCGCCCGGATCGCGCCGATCGCCATGCCATCGTTGAACGCGAAGATCGCCGTGGGCGGTTCGGGCAGATCGAGGAGCTCCATCGCGGCATCGTGGCCGGCGTCCATGCGGAATTTCGCATAGCGGACGTAGGACAGATCGGGCAGCGCGCCCTGCTCGGCCAGTGCCGAGAAGTGGCCGCGTAGCCGCTCCTCCGTCGCGAACCAGTCCCGCGGGCCGCCGATCACCCCGATCCGCCGGTGGCCGAGATCCAGCAGGTGCCGGGTCGCTTGCGCGGCCCCGGAAGAATGCGCCGCGCACACCACCGGGATGCCTTCGCCGACCTCGACGCGCGGATCCACGACCACGAACGGCAGGCCGTGCTCGGCCAGCGTCGCGAGCTCCCGTCCGGATTCCTCGGGAAGCACGAGCACCGCGCCGTCCGCCTCGCCATCGGCCAGCCGGTCCAGCAGGGACAGCTCACGGGTCAGGGAGTGGCGGGTGGGGCAGAGCACCACCCGCATGTCACGCTCATACAACGCCTCGGCGGCCCCGGACAGGATCTGGGCGAAATAGCCGGGATGCACCATCGGCATCGAGACCCCGACCCGGCCCGTGGGCGGCGTGTGCGCCCTCGTGCTGGCCTGGTATCCGTGTTCCCTGATCACCCGCTGGACCGTCTCGCGGGTCTGATCGGACACGTCCGCATGGCCGTTCAGCACCCGTGAGACGGTCGCGATCGAGACCCCGGCCAGGTCGGCGACCTGCCTGATCGTCACCCTCCCCCGGCGGCCGTCTCCCCGGCGGCCGTCTCCCCGGTCGCCGCTATCCCGGTGGTTCCCTCCCAGTCTGCTGGTTTCCACACCAGCATTGAAACACGTTCCGGGAACCGTGCTAATCCGGGCCGGCCCTACCCTCGCCGCCGGCGGACCGGCGCTGTCTCCTGAACCGGCATGGAGTTAACGGTCGGCCGCGGATACGGAATGCCCCGGTCCACGCTCCCGGCCAGCGCGTTGAGCACCGACTGCTCGACGACGCTGGTGGCGGCGCCGATCGAGGTCTGCGGCAGCGGCGGCACGGTGGCATCGGCAACCGGGCCCAAGGCGGAGGTAAGGTCACCGGTGACGCTCCGCCGCCAGGCGGACAGGTTCGGCACCTCGACCCCGAACCGCCGCTCGATGAACCGCAGCAACGACGTGTGGTCGAACACGTCCGAGCACACGTAACCGCCCCGGCTGTACGGCGAGACAACCAGGCACGCCACCCGGAACCCCAGCCCCACCGGGCCGCCGATCCCGCCCGCCGCGGCCGGCAATCCCGCCGTGCCCGGGACGAGCCACTCCCCCGGTGTCCCGGCAGGCGCGACAGGCGGCGGCACGTGGTCGAAGAACCCGCCGTTCTCGTCGTGCACCACGAACAGCACGGTCCGCTCCCATACGTCCGGCCGGGCGACCAGCGCCGACAGGACGGTATGGATAAGATGCTCGCCCCAGGCGGGTGGCGCGGCGGGATGCTCGCACTGCGCGAGCGGCGGGATGATCCACGAAACCGAAGGCAGCGAACCATGCCCCAGGTCATCCATGAAGTGATCGGGGAAATCCGGCGTGAGCCCGTGCGCGACCAGCTCGGCGCCACGGATCGAGAACGGGTCGGCGAACGCCTTGAAGTATGGCAACGGGCTCAGCGCCAGCTCACCCAGCCGGGCGCTGTACACCTTCCAGCTCACCCCGGCCGCCTGCAGCCGCTCCGGGTAGGTCTCCCAGTGCAGCGAGCCGTAGTGGTTGACCCGCTCGACGTAGGTCTCCAGCACCGGACCGCCCGCCTCGCCGGAAGGGTCGATCGTCCCGGACATGGCCATGACCCGGTTCGAATCGGTCGGTCCCATCACCGAGCTGAAGTAGCTGTCGCACACCGTGAAGGCGTCCGCCAGGGCGTGGTAGAAGGGCAGGTCGGCGCGAGTGTAGTAGCCCATGGTCACCGGCCCGTCGTCGGCGCCGGTCGCGGCCAGATGGGCGGACACGAACTCGTCCATCCGGCCGTGGTTCCAGCTCAGATGCTGGGTCGGCCAGGTATGTGAGATGTCGTTGAGGCTCTGCCCGTCGCGCGCTGGCGGATCGCTCCACAGCCGGAACGGCTGTAGTACTCCCCCTGGTCCCTGCGGGTCCACCTGGTCGAAGACGCCCGGGAGCGCGTGGGGGTCGGAGAACCCGCGCACCCCGGACAGGGTGCCGAAGTAGTGGTCGAACGACCGGTTCTCCTGCATCAGGATGATCACGTGCTCGATGTCGTTCAGGCTGGCCGAGCCGGCGTCGGTCGCGGCCGCCTGGTCGAGCAGCCGAGCGCGAGAATCGGTCGCATCACTCACCGGGCCAGCATGCCACAATACGCTCACACTATGGACGCACTGATCATCGGCGCCGGAGTCAGCGGCCTGACCACCGGTATCTGCCTGGCCGAGGCCGGCCTGGCGGTGACGATACGCACCGCCGTCCCGCCGGAGAACACCACGTCGGTCGCGGCCGGAGCGCTGTGGGGTCCGGTCCGGGTCGGCCCCGAGGATCGCGCCGTGACCTGGGCGCAGACCAGCCTGGAGGTGCTGACCAAGCTCGCCGCCGAACCCGGCACGGGCGTTCGCATGGCCAGCGGCATGGAGGTCACCAGGACCGAACCCGACCTCCCGTACTGGTCGCACCTGCTGCCCAGCATGCGCCTGTGCGAGCCGGGCGAGCTGCCACCGGGCTTCGCCGGCGGCTGGCACTACACGGCTCCGCTGGCCACCATGCCCGTCTACCTCGGCTACCTGCGGAACCGGTTCACCCAGTCCGGTGGCGCTCTCGAAGTCTCCCCGGTCGGCTCCCTGAACGAGCTGGCTGGCACAGCCACGGTCACGGTGAACTGCGCCGGCATCGGCGCTCGCGACCTGGTGCCTGACCCGGCCGTGTATCCGGTCCGCGGCCAGGTGGTGATCGCGGAAAACCCCGGCATCGAGGAGTTCTTCATCTCCCGCGACGAGCCCGAGCCCAGCACCATCTACATGTTCCCGCACGGCACGGAAATCCTGCTGGGAGGCACGGTCGAGGAAAATGACTGGGATCTAAAATCAAGACCCCATACCAGCGAACGAATTGTGGCTAACGCTCTGAGCATCGAGCCTCGCCTGCGTGGCGCGCGGATCCTGGAGCATCGGGTCGGCCTGCGCCCGTGTCGCCCCGAGGTGCGCCTGGAATCCGAGCCGCTCGGCGACAGCGTCCTGTGGCACAACTACGGCCATGGCGGCGCCGGCATCTCCCTGTCCTGGGGCTGCGCCGCCGAGATCGCCAGCCGGATCACCGCCTGAAGCTACTACCCGAGAGAATACTCTTGGAGTATTCTCTCGGGTATGAGTGTTCCGCTGACGTTGCTTGGCCTGCTTGAGCGGGGGCCAAGTCATGGATATGACCTGAAACGGGACTACGACGCGTACTTCGGCCGGGGCAAGCCGCTGCGCTACAGCCAGGTGTACGCGACCCTCTCCCGGCTGGCCAGGGACGGGAAGGCGGTCGCCGGACCGGTCGAGCAGGAGGCCGGGCCCGAACGACGGCGGTACGTCATCACCGAGATGGGCGCCGCCGATGTGGACCGGTGGCTGGCCGAGCCGGCTCCGCCGGAGCCGGACCTGCAGAGCGAACTGTTCGCCAAGGTGGTGCTCGCCCTGATGCTCGAGCGGCCGGCCGGCAATTACCTGGACATCCAGCGGGCGGCGCACCTGCAGCGGATGCGCGAGCTCACCGAACTGAAACGAGGCGGGGAGCCGCTCGACGTGCTGCTCGCCGACCATTCCATTTACCGTCTGGAGGCTGACCTTCGATGGATCGACCGCACCGCGGCCCGGCTGGACCTGCTCTCGCGCGCGGTGCGCCGATGACCGCGAACCAGCCCGGGACCGTGAATATCCTCGAGGCGCGGGGCCTGGCGAAGTCATTCGGCGAAACACCGGCGCTGCGCGGCGCCTCGCTGGCAGTCCGGCAGGGCGAGATAGTCGCGGTCATGGGGCCGAGCGGATCGGGTAAGTCGACCCTGCTGCACTGCCTGGCCGGCATCCTGGTACCCGAGGAGGGGGAGGTCTGGTTCGGCGGGCAGCGGCTGGACACCTTCGGTGACGACAAGCGCAGCGCGCTGCGCCGGGACCGTTTCGGGTTCGTGTTCCAGTCCGGTCAGCTGGTCCCGGAGCTGACCGCCGAAGAGAACGTGGCCATGCCGCTGCTGCTGTCCGGCACCCGGCGCGGCCCGGCGATCACCGCGGCCAGGAAGTGGTTCAGCGTGCTCGGCCTGGACGGGCTTCAGCACCGCAGGTCCGGGGAGCTTTCCGGCGGTCAGGCACAGCGCATCGCGCTGGCCCGCGGCCTGGTCGCCGAGCCAGCCGTGCTGTTCGCCGACGAGCCGACCGGGTCGCTCGACTCGGTGTCCGGCGAGCTGGTGATGGACCTGCTTACCGGCGCCGTCCGCGACCGCGGCACCACCGTCGTGCTGGTCACCCACGACGCCCAGGTCGCCGCCTACGCCGACCGCGAGGTCATCGTCCGGGACGGCCGGGTCAGCACGCTCACCGGGACCATGCCGTGATCCCCCTCGGACTGCGCCTGATGATCAGCGGCGGCCGCGAGGCCATCACCCGGCTGATCGTCCTGACCGCCGCGGTCGGCCTCGGCGTGGGCCTGCTGCTGACCGCCGTGGCCGCGACCAACGCGGTCACCACCTGGAACAACCGCCACGGATGGTTCTGGACTGGCACCTCCGCCCTGCCACCGGCCCCGGCCCTGCCCTCTGCCCGGACGGCGGGCGTCGCCCCGCTGTGGTGGCACCCCAGCGGCGACAGCTTCGGCCGCCTGGCGATCGACCGCTTCGACGTGGCCGCCACCGGCGCCTCGTCACCGGTGCCGCCGGGCCTCGCGCACGACCCGGCGCCGGGCCAGTACTACGCCTCGCCCGCGCTCGTCGCGCTGCTGCGCGGTAACCCGGCGGGCGAGCTCGCCGACCGCTATCCCGGCCGCCTGGCGGGCACGATCGGCGACGCCGGGCTGCCGTCACCGAACTCGCTGGTCATCGTCATCGGGCGCACCCCGGCGCAGCTTGCGCACACACCGGGCAGCGTGCAGGTCACGTCGATCGCGCAGAAGGTTCCCGCCCGCGACGGCGGCGTGGACCAGGGGAACGTCACGGGCCTGAACTTCACCCCGCCCGACGGGGGAGGCGGGAAAAGTGCCATCGACCTGATCCTGTCCGTCGTGGCGCTGGCCATCCTGGCCCCGGTGCTGATCTTCATCGCCACCGCGACCCGGCTGTCCGCGGCCCGTCGTGAGCAGCGGTTCGCGGCGATGCGCCTGGTCGGCGCGACCCGTAGGCAGGTCTCGCAGCTCGCCGCCATGGAGTCGATTGTGGCCGGGATCGTGGGGATGGTCGCCGGGTTCGGGATCTTCCTCCTGCTGCGCGTCCCGGTCGCGGGCATCCCGTTCATCGGCCAGCCGTTCTTCCCCCAGGAAATAGCGCTCAGCGTACCGGACATCGTCGCGGTCGCGATCGGCGTGCCGGCGACCGCGGCCGCTGCCGCGCTGCTGGCGCTGCGCCGGGTGCGCATCTCCCCGCTCGGCGTCACCCGCCGGGTGACGCCGAAGCCGCCGCGTGCCTGGCGGGCGCTGCCGCTGCTGGCCGGGCTCGCCGACCTCGGCTTCTTGATCGTGCACGGCCGCCCGGCCAACGCGACCTCGGACATCCCGGTGCTCCTGCTGGGCTTCCTGCTCATCATCGTCGGCTTGATCATCGCGGGTCCGTGGCTCACCATGGCCGTGGCGAGGGTGATGGCCCGGCGGACAAGCCGCCCCGGCGCGCTGATCGCCGCCCGCCGCATCGCCGACGACCCGAAGGCCGCCTTCCGTTCCGTCAGCGGCCTGGTGCTCGCCTTGCTCGTCACCACCGTGGCCGTGGTGGCCATCACCACGCAGGACGCCAAGGACCTCACGAGGTGGGGCAGCGCCGCCGAGACGAACGTGGTGACGGACCAGCTGGCGGATGCGTCACATGATGTCGGGCCAGTCGGGTCCGGGAACGGCCCGGGACCCGCCGCGCCCGCCGCGCCGCTCACCGCTCGGCTGCGCGGCGTCCACGGCGTCCAAGGAGTGCTCGTGGTTCGCGCGGTCCAGGGGCTGAACATCCCCGCGGGATATCACGGCATCGGCGTCAACCAGGGCGGCCTCCCCAGCCCGACCCCGGCTGGCGTGGTCTCCTGCGCGCAGCTCGCGACCGTTCCCGCGCTTGGCCGCTGCCCGGCCGGAGCGGCAACGGCGGCGTTCCCAGAAGACGGATTCAACGGCCCCATGTTCGGCATGGACGCAACCGCCATAACCTGGCCGGCCGCGAACGTCCCGACCGCACGGCTGGACAGCCTCGGGGTGGACGCCATCAACGTGGCGACGGACGGCTCGGTGGCGGCGGTCGAGACGACGAATACGGTGCTGGAGACCGCGCCCGCGTACGCCAGCGGCTCGCCGTCCAGCATCGCCGAGATGATCGGGCAGGATGATTCCGCCAACAACGCCTACCAGCAGCTCGCGAACGTGGTGATCCTGGTGAGCCTGCCGATCGCCGGCTGCACGCTGGCCGCGGCCATCGCGGCCGGGCTCGCCGACCGCAAGCGGCCGTTCAGCCTGCTGCGGCTCACCGGCGCCCGGCTCGCCATGCTGCGCCGCGTCGTCGCGCTGGAAACCGCCGTCCCGCTGCTGGCCGGCGCCGTCCTCGCGATCGGCACCGGGTTCGGCGCCACCGCGATGTACGCCGACCTGGTGATGCAGCACCCCCTGGTGGCGCCCGGTGCCGCCTACTATCTCATCACCGCGGGCGGGGTCCTGGCGGCCCTCGGCATCATCGCGGCCACGTTCCCGCTGCTGGAACGCATCACCGGACCCGAGGTCGCGAGAAACGAATGAACCAGCCGTTCAGGTGCGCAAGGTCGCGAGCCGGATCAGCGACTGACGGATGAGCTCCTGCTGGGCGTCCAGCCGGCGCGCCTCGCAGTCCGGGATCTCGACGTGCACGCTGATCTCGGTTCCGGTCCCGTGCGGCCGCAGCCGCCAGGCGAAACAGAGGTCGGAGACCAGGCAGGAGATCTCCACCGAGCCGGCGTCCTGGCTCACCGTCAGCGCCTGCGGCATCGGGAAGTCCGGGTAGCCCTCCGGGTACATGGTGTACCCGGAGGCGGACTCCCTGGGCTCCACTGAGCCGACGCCGGCCCACCAGTCCGGGAACCGCGCCGGGTCATACAGCAGCTTCCAGACTTCTTCCGGTGCCGTGTCACTGAGGATGCTCTGGTCGAACGAAGGCACTGTTGTCTCCCTCCGAGGGAGTGTTATCCCCCAGTCTGGCTAGTTCGGCGGTTACGGTGGCGAGTTCGGCGGCCGGCTCGATCAGTGAGCTGACCGGCGGCCGGCCGAGGTCGATGAGCGATGCCACGTAGCCGGCACCGGCCTGCCGGCTGTCCAGGGTCGCCACGATCCGCTGCCAGGCGGCCCGTGAGTCCGCCAGCCGCCGCTGAGCCAGCGGCAGGTCGTCGCGGGCGGCGGCGATCAGGCCTTGTACCCGGCTCATCCGCGCGACCAGCGTGGCCGGGAAGTCGGCCGGGCCGACCGGCTCCAGCACCACGTTACGCAGCTCGGCTTCGGCCGGTCCCGGCTGGCCGGACAGCGCGAGAGCCTCGGCCAGACGCAGCCGGGTCGTGGCCCGGCTGACCGGAGCGCCGAGCTCAAGGCCCGCGGCAAGTCCGGCCGCCGCGGCAGCGGGCCGCGAGCAGGACAGGGCGAGCAGCCCGCGTTCGGTGTGTACCAGGCCGTCCAGTTCGGGCAGCCCGATCCGGGCGGCATATCCGGCCGCCGCGTCGCAGGCCTGCCCCGCCTGGGCCGGCTGATCCAGCCGGCGCAGGATCGCTGATCGCGCCACCTGCGCGTAGACGCATAGCCGGAGCAGTCCGTTGGGCGTCACCAGGGAAAGGGCCCGGTCCGCGAAGTCCAGCGCCCGGCCGAACTCTCCGGCGCAAGCCGCCGCGCTGGCCGCGTTACTCAGGCAGCTGTAGGCCATGTCCGGGCGGCCGGCCCGGCCCGCCGCGGCACTGGCCGCGATCTGCGGGCCGAAGCTCTCGGTGAACCGGCCCGCCCTGATCAGCGCGTGCCCACGCGCCACCCCGATGTCGTGCGCGAGCAGGTCTCCCGGCGAGGCGCCCGCTAGGACGCGCTCCGCCTCCGCCAGCAGTCCGTCCACCGCCTCCGGATCTCCGGCGACGGCTTCGGCCCAGGCCAGTCCGGCCAGCGCCTCGGCCCGCGCGGGCAGGTCGCCGTCGGGGTCCCGGTCGAGGACGTCCAGCGCGCTGCGGTAGGAACGGTGCGATTCGCGCGGATGGCAGATTCCGCCGCGCAGCCATCGTCCGCGGCGCAGCCACGCGCTGACCAGGGCGCCGGAGTCCCGCGGTGCGATGCACTCGAGGGCATGATCGAAGGCGCGATCAGAGCCGGCCAGCAGACCGCGGAACGCCTCCACTTCGGCAAGCTCGACGGCCAGGTCGGCGTCGTCCGGCGTGATCGCCAGCGCTTCGGCGAGGAAGCCGGCCGCGTCGGCCATGGCCGCGACGGCACGCGCGTCCCGGGCCGCCAGGGCAAGCTGGCTCACGGCCTGCTCGTCCTGGCCGGCCAGCCGCAGGTGCCGGGCGATTTCCACCGCGCGGGGGCCACGCCGCCCCCTTGTTCCGTGCTTGCGTAGCACCCGGGCGATCTCGCCGTGCAGCCGGGCCCGGACCGGATCCGGAATGGCGTCGTACACCGCCTCTCGCAGCAGGTCGTGCCGGAACCCCGTCCGGCCCTCGCGGGTCCGCAGCAGCCCGGAGCCGAGTGCCTCCGCGGCGTCACGGGCCGGGTTGGGCAGCGGAAGCGCGGCCGTCTCGGCCCGGTCCAGGTCACGCCCGGCCGCGGCGAGGAACTCCGCGAAAAGACGGGCCGGGGTGGACAACCTGCTGATGGCGCGGCGCACGGTGTCGCCCAGATCCAGCTCACGCAGATCCAGGCCGCTCAGATCCAGCTCGGCAAGCTCACCGCTCCCGGCGGCACGTGCGGCCTCGACCGCGAGCAGCGGATTGCCGCCGGCCAGCTGAACAATGCGGTCGACGACCTCGTCCGGCAGCCCTCCGGCCGTCGTGGCGACGAGTTGCCGGCCGGCCTCGCCCGTCAGCGGTCCGAGGCGCATCTCGCCGCCGAGTGCGCCGCGCGCGCGGAGCGCCCCGAGGACCGCGTCGAGATGCTGACGGCTCGGCAGGTCACGCCTGGTCAGCACCAGCAGCACGGGTAGCCGCCCGATCCGGCGCCCCGCGTAGGCGACGAGGTCCAGGCTCGCGGTGTCCGCGTTGTGCAGATCCTCCAAGGCGATGAGCAACGGCGCGCGTGCCGCGGCCCAGCCGAGGAACTGCACGGTGGCCTCACACAGCCGGACCCGCTCCAGCATCGGATCGCCACCGGGTCGCGGCCTGGCCCGGTCCGCCAGAGCCGGAACGATCTGTACCAGGTCAGCCGCCCAGCCCGGCATGGGCTCAGGCGGGCCGGTCACGGTGAGAAGATCGCCAAGCGCCTCGGTCCAGATCGCGAACGGCGCACTCTGGCCGACGGCGGTGCCGGCCACAACCGCGGTGCCAGCGGCCCGGTCGGCCAGTTCCCGGACCAGGCGGCTCTTGCCGATCCCGCCTTCCCCCTCGATGACCACAGTGGTACCCGCGTCCGAAAGCGCCCCGCGCCATGATCGCGTCAGCTCGGTGAGCTCCCGGTCCCGGCCGATCATGCCGGTGCTTCCCATCGGTGGAACCGGCTCGATGAGTGCCTCGGTCGCCTCGGACACCGGCACGCCCAGCTCGCTGCCGAGCCGCTGCCGCAGCCGGCCGAGCGCCTCCGCCGCGCCCGCCTCCTCGCCGGCGTCGGCGAGAGCCTGGATCAGCGCCGCACCAGCCGCCTCGTCCAGGGGGCACAGCGCGACCCGGCGCCGCGCCCAGCCGAGCGCGGCGGCCGGGTCCCCGGCGGCCCTGGCCCGCTCGGTCAGTTCGGCCAGCGCGCCGGCGATGTCGCGGTCCAGCGCTTCGCGCGCGTCGATCACCCAGTCGTCGTCAAGCTCCTGGAGCAGCTCTCCGTCGGCCAGCGCGACCGCCGCCGCGGGCTCGCCGGTCCCGGCCAGCCGCCGGAACTCCCACAGATCGACGCGAAGATCGCCGCCGAGCGACACGGTGTCCCGGGTGGTTATCAGGCATTGCCCGAGGGCGGGACGGAGCGCCCAGATCGCGCTGCGCAGGCTGGCTCGCGCGCTGGTCTCCAGCACGTCCGGCCAGAACAGCCCGGCCAGCCGGGACCGGGGCTGCCGCCCGGGGTGCACGATCAGCCAGCCGAGCAGCGCGCGGGCTCGCCGGCTGGCCGGCAGCGCAGCGCTCGAAGTAAGCCCAGCGGCCGCTCCGGCCAGCCGGAGCTCTCCGAATACCCGGATGTCAAGCATGGCCGCCCACCCCTCCGACCAGCACTTTGACGATGTATTGACGATACGGAGAAATTGTCGTCCCCGGAAGCACCACCACTCAACAGGGAGAGATTCAGATGGGTTCATTCGACGGTGTTAAATTCGACAGTGAGGCGCTCCGCCGGGGCATCGAGGAGCGCGACGCGGCCACCCTGCTCGGCCTGTACGCCGAGGACGCGGAGCTGCGGATCTCCGACCACATCGACCAGCCGAGCAAGCCAAGGATCATCCGCGGCCGCCAGGCGATCGGCGAGTACTTCGCGGACCTTTGCGGGCGGGACATGACGCACCAGGTCGAGCGGCTCGTGGTCAGCGACACCGGCGCGGCCTTCGTTCAGGCCTGCCGCTATCCCAGCGGGACACGGGTTATCTGCCAGGCGGTGCTGGACCTGCGCGATGGCCTGATCACCCGCCAGTCCTGCCTGCAAGCGTGGGACGAAGTCGCCGCCCCTCCGTCCGCCGAGCATCGCGACTTCGCCGACCCGGACGACGTCAGGGAGTTCCCCAGCGGGAAGCTCGAGCTGCTGCACGTCGGCGGCAGCGACATCGGCCGGCTCGTGTTGCGGCCGGGCTGGCGCTGGTCCGAACACGTCAAGCCGATCGCCGGCACGACGCTGTGCGAGGCGCCGCATTTCCAGTACCACGTCGCGGGAACCCTGCGCATCGAGATGGCCGACGGAACCACGTTCGACGCGGTACCCGGCCAGGTGACGGCCCTGCCGTCGGGGCACGATGCCTGGGTGGTCGGCGACGAACCCGTCGTCGCCGTCGACTGGTGGGGCGCCAGCAACTACGCCCAGTCCTGACTCGCCCAGTCCTGACACCGTACGGCCCGCACCCGGATCACGTACCGGACCGAGATCACCGGCCCGGCCGCCGGCCAGATCGGTCCTGAACTCGGCCCGGCCATCACCGCCGACTTCCCCGAGGTCCTCGCCGCCCTTATCGCCACGGAGGGTTAGTGGCGCTCGACCCCGACGAGAGCCCCGGCTTCCTGCTGTGGCATGTCACGCTGCGCTGGCAGCGTGACATGGCCGCGGCGCTGGCCCCGCTGGGCCTCACCCACGTCCAGTTCGTGCTGCTCGCCTCCGCCTGGTGGCTGAACTCGCGCGACCAGCACCCCAACCAGCTCACGGTGGCCAGGCACGCGGGCACCGATGTGAAGATGACCTCTCAGGTCCTGCGCACGCTGGAGGCGAGTTATGGGCGCGCTAAGCGAGGGAGTAGCCGGTCAGCTTGCCGATCCATTCGATGAGGTCTGGTGAGTCGTAGTTGACGGCATGGCCTCCGTCCCAGTACAGAGCTGAGTTGACGTTGTCGCCGAGTCCGGTGGTGATCGCGGCGAGGTTGCATACGACGGTGTGCGCGGTGTTGGTGTCGAGGGTGCCGGTCCGGATCCACCAGTAGCGCGCGCGGAAGGGGTTCTTCCGGCGCAGGTGGTATAGCGGGTTCATCATGGCGATCGTCTGCGGCAGATCGCTCGGGAGCTGCGCGCTGGAGTTGCCGGTGGCGTGGCGCAGGCTATAGAGCGTAAAGTGCCGCGCATTGCTGGTCGCGTCGCCATAAACGGAGTTCTCCGTCGCGGACAGGTCGAAGGCGTCGAACGCGGGGACGCTCTTGCTGCGGCTGCCGACGTGGTCAAGGAACTTGTCCCAGGTGAACGCGGCCTGGCCGCCGGACCAGGTGATCCAGGTGTTCTTCTTCAGGTAGGTCTCTCGTCCGGTCGTCGTCAGCGTCTGGCTCAGCGCTTTGGTGGCGGCTGGCTTCAGGTAATCCGTCAGCAAGTAGGCTGCGTAGTTCTCCGCCGTGAGTGTCCCGTACCCGTTGATGCCCGGCAGGGCGAGGGTGTCCTGGTAGCCGCCGAAGGCGTCGATCAGCTGCTTGGAGTACGTCTGGTTCACCAGTTTCCCCGTGCTGTACTTCAGCGTGCCCCACATCCACTCGTACTGCATGTCGGCGTGGTCCAGGTCGGTGATCGGCGAGTAGCTCGCGGACAAGAAGACATGGTCGTCGGCGTCAGCCGCGCCGAGCGCCTCCAGGCCGGAGTCGTACAGCGCGCTGTTGCCGGATGCAGCGATCAGCGTGGACAGGGCCCCGCCGGCGCTGCCGCCCGAGGTGATGATCCAGTCGGTGTTTCCCGGGATCCGGCCTTTGTTGTACCGGAGGTAGCGGATCGCGGCCTTCAGGTCGACGATCATGGCCGGCGCCTTGCCGTAGTATCTGCCGTCCGGCCACTTCAGGTCCCGCCCGCGGCAGCCCGGCTCCACCACCACGTAACCGCCCGCAAGTGCCATCTCACCGTCGTCGTAGCTCGTGTAGTAACTTGCCATCGAGCTGCCCAGCCCGGCGGACGAGCCGCCTGGGGCGGCGCCGCCCGGCCCGGACGGGCCGGATCCACTCGGAGCACCGCCGCTTGAGCCGCCCGGGCCGCCCGGAGCACCGCCGGGGGCGCCCTGGCCGGACGAGCCGAAGCCGCCGCCGAAGGAGCCAGCCGACACCCCGCCGCCCTGCGCGGTGGCGCCCCACGTCGAGGACGAGGTGTAGCCGCCGACGTTGATCGCGAACATGATCGGGGCGCTGGTCGCGTCCACGGCCTTGCCGTCGATCTCTACCGGCACGCTGACGTTCAGAGACTGGTACTTGTAGTTGACCGGGCGCTGTACGTAAATGTTGTTGCGGTAGAAGCGGTACTTGACCGTCCTCGTGCCGGTACCGGTCCTCACCGTCTTTGTCTTGGTCGTGTACGAGCTTGCATCGAACGCAAGCGAGGATGTCTTGCTCGTACTCGAGGACGGCGAACTGCCGCAGCCGGCGGCCACCGGAATCACCGTTGCTCCGGCCAGCGCCTTGATCACGGTCCTGCGTCGCATTCAATTGCCCTTCTGTCCTGTGCTGCTGTCAGCCGTCTTTTCTCGCTGTCGAGGAAGAGGCAGCAGCCCGTCGCGCCAGAACGGAAGCTAAGCAGTCCTGCGGCCACCGAACCTGAAGGAATCTTCTGGTTTATCTATGAGAAACAATATCGTCAACAATAACGTAAACAGCTCGCAGATCTAAGCAAGCGGAAGCCGGATGACGAATTCCGCTCCGGAACCCGGCGCTCGCTCAACCACCGTGGCCGTCCCGCCGTGCGCGAGCGCGAGTTCCCTGGTGATGGCCAGACCGAGCCCGCTTCCGCCGCTCGCGCGCGAGCGCGCGTCGTCGAGCCGCACGAACCGGTCCCAGACGCGCTCGCGGTCGGGCTCGGTAATTCCGGGGCCGTCATCGGTCACCATTGCCGAGCACGATGGCGCGCTCCAGGTTGCCGGTCCGCAGGCAAACGCCGTCGGGCACGCTCCGCCGCGAGCAGTCGGTCACCACGCCCGCGAGGTCGACCGGAGTCATTCTCTCCGCGACCCGGCCGTCGAGGGCGGCCAGCACAAGGAGGTCGTTGAGCGTGCGGCTGAGACGCCGGTGGCCTGCCAGCAGCTCGCCGACCAGCGTGTCGCGGCCGGTATCCGGGTGACGCTGGGCGATCTCGAGGGTAGCCGTCAGGCCCCCGAGCGGTGTGCGCAGTTCGTGGGCCGCGTCAGCGACGAACCGCTGCTGCCGGTCGACCGAGCGTTCCAGCGAGGCCAGCATTCCGTTGAGCGTCCGGGCGAGCCTGCTGAGCTCGTCCGATCCTGCCTGCGGCAGCCTGCCGGACAGGTCGCCGCTCGTGGTGATCGCCGCCGCGCGCATGCGCATCCGCTCCACCGGGCGAAGGACGCGGCCGGCCGTCAGCCAGGCGACCAGGCCCACGACCACCAGCGCGACCGCGCAGATCGCCACGGTCGACAGGACCGCTTCGCGTACCTTGAGCTCGACGCCGCCGAGCGACAAGGCGGCCACGACCGTCCGCGGCCCGCCGGGTGCCTCGACCCGGACGGCGTAGATGTATGCGCTGGCCCCGGGCAGCACGGCGAGTCTCGGCAGGGGACCCGACCCCGGCCGGGGACGGCGCGAACACCTTCAGCTTCACGGCCGGCACCACGGGAAGCTACCAGTACATCTGTCCCATGCCCGGGCACGCCCAGATGGGCATGCACGGCTCGTTCGTCGTCCGCTAGCCCGGATTTGCCGTAACGAGGGCACGGTGCGGGCGGTCCTATCGCGTGCGGCGGGGCGACGCGATCAGATGGTATGCGTCCTGGCAGAGTTCGGCGATCTCGGTCCAGTCGGGATCGCCGTCCAGGCGGACGCCGGTCCAGCCGCGATGGCCGACGTATGGCGGGCGGAAGAACCGCGCCGGGTCGGCCGCGATCAGTTCCTGCTGAGTTTCCAGCACACTGGCACACCACAGGTGAGGGAAATGGTTGTCGTGATGACCGTCCGCCCACAGCGTGACGAACGCGCGCTTGTCCCGGACGAACCAGGTCGGCGCGCCGTGGCTGGGCCGCTCGGTCACCTCGGGCAGCGTCAGGCATATCTGCCGAAGCCGTTCCGCCAGGTCGTCCGCCATGAGGCCAAAACTAGCAGGCCGGCAGACGAGCGGTCCGGCCCAGCCGCCTTCGCTGAGATGCCCTGCCAGCCTTGGCGAACTACGCGTATCGCCACGTAGCGGGCACACGGGCCGGACATTTCGCGGAAGATAGGGGTCTTTTGGAAGAAAAGGCGCTTCGGAAACCGGCGCCCCTTTCCTCCGCGAAGCCCTTTCCTCCGCGAAGCCCTTTCTTCCACGTTGCCCAGCGCGGCCGTCGCCCGCATACAGAATTTGAAGATCCAGGGCCTCCAGCGCGTCAATGGCGCTGGCCGGGGCGCAGGCCAGCTCGGATCTTTGCCCTTCACCACCGCGCAACGCGGAAATTCCGTGCTGCGCGGAAATTTAACGGCTGTATTTGTACAAATAATTTCCACGCAGCACGAATGTTCCGTCTTAATTCGCATCCCGTTCGAGGCGCGCCAGACATTCTGGGTAATCCGGTAATCACGAGGTCGGGGACCGGGATCGGCGACATTTCCGTCATGGCCCGAACGTACCTGAGGATGAAAAACAATTGCCGACGGCGGAACCGGCCAGCCTCGGGGACGGCCGGCACGTGTCCCCAAAAGTGGGTACACGTAGTAATTCCGGTGAACCGGGGTCACCTGGCGACCGTACTCCGGGGTAGAGGGGATCTACGGGCCCAGGCCCGGACAGGGAGCGGTAGATGACAACGCAGGTGATGACTCAAGCGCGCCCGAAAACGGCGCTGATGGTCCCTGAACTCGCCGTCCGGATGGTTAGCGCGCTGCTGGCGCTGGCCGTGGCCGTCGTGCACATAGCGGACCAGGGAGGGGTCACCAACTTCACCTCACCGGACTGGCTGGGCTGGAGCTACCGGCTCATCGAGATAGGCGGCGTGCTCACCGCGATCGCGCTGCTGCTGCCGTTCCTTTCCTGGCTCGGCTGGGGCGCCGCGGTACTGCTCGGGGTCGGACCGTTCCTCGGCTACCTGGCATCGCGCTCGATCGGCCTGCCGGGCGACCACGGGGACGTCGGCAACTGGGGCTACTGGGTGGGCACGGTCTCACTGATCGTCGAGGCCGCGCTGATCATCCTGAGCCTCGGCATGCTGTGGTCACTCGGCCGGCTCACGGGGGGCCGGCTCACGGGGGGCCGGCTCACGAGGGGCCGGCTCTCTCGAAGGCGTGCCGTGTAGCGGCTCCGGACGGGTGAGCCGCGGTTCGGTCCGGCCGGTACCGACCTGGCATGCTTGCTGATATGGACACGCGGGTGTCGAGCACGATCCTGGTCGGCCGGTCCGGTGAGCTGTCCGCGCTCGCCACCGCGCTGGCGGAGACCAGCCGCGGCAACCCGTCGGCGGTCCTGGTCGGCGGGGAAGCCGGGGTGGGAAAGTCCCGGCTGGTCGCCGAGTTCGCCGGGCGAGCCCGCGCTGCCGGCGTCCGGGTCCTGCTCGGCGGCTGCCTGGAGCTGAGCGCGGAGAGCCTGCCGTTCGTCCCGTTCACCTCCGTGCTCCGGGGACTGGTACGCGAACTGGGGACCGGCGGGGTCGCCGAGTTGCTTCCGGGAGGTTCGTCCCGGGAGCTGGCCCGGCTGCTACCGGAGTTCGGCGACCCCGCGCAAGCCGATGACACAGGCCAGGCGCGGGCGCGCCTGTTCGAGCACATGCTCATCCTGCTGGAGCGCCTGGCCGAGGCGAAACCGGTGGTGCTGGTCATCGAGGACGCGCACTGGGCCGACCAGTCGACCCGGGATCTGCTGGCCTTCCTGATCCGGAACCAGCCGTCTGCGGACGGCGTCCTGATCATGGTGACATACCGGTCTGACGAGCTGCATCGCACCCATCCGCTGCGGGCGCTGCTCGCCGAGCTGGACCGGACCGGCTGGGTCAGCAGGATTGAACTCGGCAGGCTGTCCCGCCGGGACACCGGCGAACTGGTCGCCGGGCTCAGCGGCCGGGAGCCGGACGACGACGCGCTCACCGGCGTCTACCGGCGTACCGAGGGAAACCCGCTGTTCATCGAGGCACTCCTCGCCGAACGCGAACTCGGTTCCGAACTGCCCCGGTCACTGCGCGACCTGCTGGTGTCCGGCTTGCGGCGGCTGCCGGACGAAACCCAGGAAGTGGTCCTGGTGGCCAGCGCGGGCGGCGAGCGGGTAGGCCACATGCTGCTGGCCGCGGTCACCGGACTGGACGCCGTCGCGCTCGGCCAGGCGCTGCGCCCGGCGGTGGCGGCCAACGTGCTGCTGACGGACACCGACGGCTTCAGGTTCCGGCATGCCCTGATACGCGAAGCGGCGCACGACGAGCTGCTGCCCGGTGAACGCGGTCAGTTGCATCGCAGGTTCGCCGAGGCCATCAACGACAACCCGGCGCTGGTCGAGCCGGGACGCGCCGCGGTCGAGCAGGCCCATCACTGGTACGAGGCGCATGACAGCACACAGGCGCTGATCAGCGCATGGCAGGCGGCCGGCCAGGCAGGCCTCGCGGTGGCATACGCGGAACAGCTCGCGATGCTGTCCCGGGTGCTCGAGATATGGAACCAGGTGCCGGACGCCGAGCGGAGAATCGGCGCTGATCATGTCGCGGTGCTCGAAGCGGCGGTTCAGGCGGCAGCGCTGGCCGGAGAGCAGGATCGCGGGATCATGCTGGCCCAGGCCGCGCTGCGCGAGGTCGACACCGCGGCGGATCCGGTTCGTGCGGCGCTCTTGCTGGAGACCTGCGGGCGCCTGAAGTACCAGCTCGGCCGGGAAGGCTACGCCGAGGACCTGCGGGCGGCCGTCCGGCTGGTCCCAGCCGACCCGCCCGGTCCGGAGCGGGCCCGGGTGCTCGAAGCGCTGGCCCACAACACCCTCTACGTGCATGGCGGCTGGGGCGATCCAGAGCTGCGGGCCGCCGCGGAAGAGGCCGTGGTCATCGCGCGGCGAACCGGTGACGCCGCCACCGAAGCGGCCGCGCTGGTCACTATCGCCTGCGCCGAGCCGATCGGCGGGAATGTGGCGCGTATCCGCGGCTGGCTGACGCAAGCTCGGACACTCGCGTCCCAGGCCCGCGCGTACCAGCCACTGCTGGGTGCCGCCGTCACGGAGTCCAACCTCCTGGAATCCGCGGGCCTGCACGGACTGGCCGCCGAGGTCGCGCGAGAGGGGCTGGCGACCGCGAGGGAATACGGGCTGGCCCGGACAGTAGGGGCCGTCCTGGCCAGCAACCTGGCAGAGCCGTTGGTGTCGATGGGCCGGTGGGACGAGGCGAGCGAGGTGATCGAGCGCGCTCTGGAACTCATGCCACCACGGACCAGCAGGGCCTACCTGTGGCGGCTGGCCGGTGACATCGCCCTGGGACGCGGCGATCTGACCGCCGCGGCGGAATCCGTCGCCGCCATCCGGGCCGTGCTCGAGCGGGCCAGGTTCAACAGCCAGTATCACCTCGGCCTTGCTCGCCTGGACGTCGAGCTACGACTGGCCGGGGAAGGGCTGGCCGAAGCTCTGGACGCCACGGAAGACGCTCTCGAACGCTTCGACCTGCCGCACAGCCCCCGGTACGCATGGCCGTTGATCGTGGCGGGCGCCCGGGCATGTGCGGCAGCCGCCACCGCCCGCGACCCGGAGCTGCGCGCGAAGGCAGCCGCATTGGCTGACCGCCTGCGTACCGAGGCGGACAAGCTCAGCGTGGAAGAACAGGCCCAGCGCGCCCACCAGCTCACGTTCACCGCCGAAGCGGAGCAGGGTGACCGGACCGCCTGGGACCGGGCCGCGTCGGCCTGGGAGACCATCGGCGAGCCGTATCCGCAAGCGCTGGCCTTGCTGCGGTCCGCCGAGGCGGCGCTCGGCGACGGCGATCGGGATGGCGGTGCCGCCCGGTTGCGCCGGGCCGGCGAACTCGCGCGCCGGCTGGGCGCTCGACCGCTGCACGATGACATAACGCTTCTGGCCCGGCGGGCCCGGATCGCGCTCAGCGATCCGGGAGGCAATGCGGGAGGCAATCCGGCACCCGGCCACATCGATGCGGCCGGACCGGAATCCACCGGGCTGACCGCGCGGGAGCTGGAAGTGCTGCGGCTGGTCGCGGACGGCCAGAGCAACCGCGAGATCGCGCAGGAGCTGTTCATCTCGACCAAGACAGCCAGCGTGCACGTGTCCAACATCCTCCGCAAGCTCAACGCGGCCAGCCGAGGCGAAGCGGCCGCCATCGCCCACCGGACCCGGCTCCTCGGCCCTGTCCGGGACGAGCCCCACGCGCCGGCGTAAACGACTCGGCTTCGCCGAGGATGCGGTGGGGGTTGAACCACAGCCGTTTGTGACAATGCTTGTCATGCTTATTGGTTGCGGAGCACCGGTGGCTGGCTCCTGGGCCACCCCAGAACACCTAGGCTCATTCGCGCAGCAGGCGGAACAGGCCGGATATGCATCGTTGTGGACGTTCCAGCGGCTGCTCGTGCCCGTTGGCTCGGACATGGAGCCCGTGTACCACAGCGTGCTCGACCCGATGGTGGCGCTCGGGTTCGCCGCGGCGCGTACCTCGCGGATCCGGCTGGGCGTGGCGGTGATCAACCTGCCGTTCGTGTCCCCCGGGTACCTGGCCAAGCAGGCGACGACCGTCGACGTGCTGTCCGGCGGCCGGCTGGACCTCGGGCTCGGCATCGGCTGGATGCCCGAGGAGTTCGCGCTGACCGGAGGGTCGACGGCCCGGCGTGGGGCGCGGACCGAGGAGTATCTCGCCGTGCTGCGTTCGCTGTGGGCCCCTGGCGACAGAAGCTCGTTCAGCGGCGAGTTCTACACGGTTCCGCCGGGGCGGCAGGACCCGCGTCCGGTGCAGCGCTCTCAAGAACAGCGGCCGGGGCCGCCCGTCCTGCTCGGCGGCATGTCGCGGCCGGCCATGGAACGCGCCGGGCGCATCGCGGACGGGTGGATCACCTCCAGCCGCGCCGACCTGTCGAAGATCAGCGAGGCGGTCGGGGTCGTCCAGGACGCCGCGGCCGCCGCCGGACGCGACCCCGGCCGGCTGCGCATCATCTGCCGCGGCGTGGTGCGCGCCGGCGGGGACGGGAGCCAGATGCTGTCGGGAAGCTACGAAAAGATCCGCGACGACGCGGCGTGGCTGGCCGGGCAGGGCGTCACCGAGCTCTTCTACGACCTGAACTGGGACCCGCAGGTGGGCAACCCGTCGGTGGCACCGGAGGCGGCGGCCGCCCGCGCCCGCGACATCCTCACCGCGCTCGCCCCGTAGCCACCCGCCGGGCTTGGGTGGTGAATGTGCCATCGTCCCCCCTGTAGGGGGGTGCGATGGCACATTCACCCCCTTCGGGCTTGGCGGTCTATGTAGTATGTGTGCTATGGGTCGTTGTAGAGATGCTGTCATCGACGTGTCCGGGCTGCGGATGCGGTACGGAAAGACGGATGTGCTGAACGGGGTCACGTTCACCGCGCGCCGCGGCGAGGTGGTCGCGCTGCTGGGACCGAACGGGGCGGGCAAGACCACCACGATCGAGATCCTCGAGGGATTCCGGATCCGGTCGGCCGGAGAGGTAAGCGTGCTCGGGGCCGACCCGGCGCACGCCGGCGAGGCCTGGCGGGCCCGGATCGGGATCGTGCTCCAGTCCTGGCGCGATCATGCCAAGTGGCAGGTCCGTGAGCTGCTCGCGCACCTGGGGTCGTACTACGCCCCGTACTCGACAGCGCGGGTCGCGCGGCCGTGGGACACCGACGACCTGATCGCCGCGGTAGGGCTCACCGAGCACGCGCACAAGAAGGTGCGACGGCTGTCGGGCGGGCAGCGGCGCCGGCTCGACGTGGCGATCGGCATCGTGGGACGGCCGGAGCTGCTGTTCCTCGACGAGCCGACGGCGGGATTCGATCCGGAGGCGAGGCGTGAGTTCCACGATCTCGTGCACAAGCTCGCCGACAGCGAGAACACCACGATCCTGCTCACCACGCACGATCTCGACGAAGCTGAGAAGCTGGCCGACCGCATCCTGATCCTGGCCGGCGGCCGGGTCATCGCGGACGGCTCGGCGGACGAGCTGTCGCGGCGGATGTCCACCCAGGCCGAAGTGCGCTGGAGCCGGGATGGGCAGCGGTATGTGCATTCGGCCGATGACGCGACGGGCTACGTCCGGGAGCTGTTCCGGCAGTATGGCGAGTCGGTCCAGGACCTCGAGGTGCGCCGGGCCAGCCTGGAGGACACCTACATGGCGCTGGTCCGCGAGGCCGAGTCAGGTGCGCCGGCCCGCCACCTCTCGGCGGTGGCCTGATGACCGCCACGCGGGCGGGCTTCGTCCGGGGCTGGATCGAGCTCAAGCAGACGCTCACCACCCCCGGCGACGTGATCACCATGGCGATCTTCAGCGCGCTCTTCCTGGCGGTGATGCTGTGGACCCGGCACACCACCGTGCCCGGCACGCAGTTCTCGCTCGGCACCGCCATGCTGGTCAGCGTGCTCGGTATGGACGTCGGCTTCAACGGGGTGGCCACGCTGGGCGGGCTGCTCACGGTCGAGCGCGACGACGGAACGCTGCTGCGCGCCAAGGCGATCCCGAACGGCATGACCGGCTACCTGATCGGCAAGCTGATCACCGTGTCGGGAACGGTCCTGATCGGCGTGGGGATCAGGCTGATCACCGGCGTGCTCCTGTTCAGCGGACTCGCGCTGGCCAGCGCGGGGGCCTGGCTGACGCTGATCTGGGTGCTGCTGCTCGGGCTGCTCGCCACCCTGCCGCTCGGCGCGCTGCTGGGATCACTGATCCCCAGTGCGCGGAGCGCGGGCCTGCTGACGCTGTCAGTGAGCGGGATCATCGCGGTGTCGGGCATCTTCTACCCGATCACGCACCTGCCGCACTGGCTGCAATGGGCCGGGCAGGCGTTCCCGATGTACTGGCTGGGACTGGGAATGCGTTCGGCGTTGCTGCCGGGAACGATGGCGGCGGTCGAGATCGGGCACTCGTGGCGGCATCTGGAGACGTCGCTCATGCTGGCCGCGTGGGCGGTGGCCGGCCTCGCGCTCGCTCCGGTGCTGCTGCGCCGGGTGGCGCGGCGGGAATCGGGAGCGAGCGTCGCGGCCCGGCGGGAGCGAGCATTGCGGAGGATGGGGTGAGAAGCGAGGCCTTGGCGCGGAGGGACAAATGAGCGAGGTGATCTACAACCGGATCGCGATGCTGCGCACGGAGCGCGGGATCTCCCGGCGGGAGCTCGCCGAGGCGCTCGGCGTGCACTACCAGACCGTCGGCTACCTGGAGCGCGGCGAGTACAGCCCCAGCCTGTACCTGGCGCTGCGGATCGCGCAGTACTTCGAGGTGCCGGTCGAGGTGGTGTTCTCCGCCGATCCGTTTCCGAGGATCGGCAGCGCGTCGGCCTGAGCCGCGGGGTCCGGGGGCCCGTGGGTCTAAGGCCGTCAGGCCTTCGCGGTGCGCGATGGCGGCGGCCTCGGTGCGGCTGCCGGCGCCGAGCTTGCCCAAGATGTTCGACACGTGCACGCTGGCGGTCTTCGGCGTGATGTACAGCGCGGCGGCGATCTCCCGGTTACTGCGGCCGGCCGCGATCAGCCGGAGCACCTCGCGCTCCCGGCTGGTCAAGCCCCTGCCGGCCAGCCCCCGGCTGGCCAGGTCCGCACCGTCGGGGCCGTCGCCATGCCCCGGGCCGATCCTGGCGCGGCGGGCGAGGTCGTCGAGCGCCCTGGCCAGCGGCCGGGCGCGCAGCTTGTCCGCTGTCTGCCTGGCCAGCCGCCACTGCTCCGCCGCCGCGTCGCGCTCGCCGGACTCGGCCAGGGCCTCGGCCATCCGCCACTGGCTGCGGGCCACCTCGTACACGTAGGCCGGGCTGAATTCACCGATGACCGCCTGCCAGGCCCGCGGGTCGTTGCGGCCCGCGGCGCGCTGGTATTCGGCCTCGGCCCGGGCCAGCCACCCGCGGCCTTCCGGGCCGAGCACGAACTTGGCGCGTTTGGGGTGGGCCGCGCCTATCCTCGCCGTCTCCAGCGCACGCTCCGCGGCCGCCACCTCCGCGGCGGCGGTGTCGTTGTCACCGGTGGCGCGGGCCAGCACCGCGCGGTCGGCCCGGGCGGCGACGGCGATCGTGGCCGGCCTGATCGCCCAGGGACCGTAGCCGTACTCCGGGTCGTTGAGCGCGGCTATGACCGCCTCGGCCTCGGCGATCGCGCGTCCGGTGTCCCCCTGCCAGAGCGCGTGCTCGGCGATCAGCCCGCGGGCGACCAGCGCCTCGAATCCCTGCGCCGGATAGAACGGCTCCAGCCAGGCGCGCCGCTCCTCGACCGCCGGGTTGCCGCGTGCCACGTCGATGAACAGGGCCATCGCCGACAGCAGCGCCTCGCCCGAGCTCGTCACCCGGCTCGTGAAGCCGTCGGCGATCTCCTGTGCGTGGTCCCACTGCCCGTCACCGAAGTGACATTGGAAGTGCAGGTGTTGCACGTCCAGCCCGTACGGCGCCCGTTGCAGCCCGGTGTGCACCGCGCGCAGCTCGCCCTGATGGGCGACCGCCGCGCCCCGGGCCAGTTCGCCCTGTTCCAGGTAGGCCACGCCCAGGGTGTACGCGGCGCGCAGTTCGACGCCGAGCACCATCGCCTCGCGGGCCTGCTTGTGCGCGGCGGTCAGCAACTCGATGGCTTCGTCGTTGCGGCCCTCGCGGTTGCTGATGAAGCCCAGTGTCGCCAGCGCGTCGGCCTCCACCCACGGCGCGCTGGCGGCGCGCGCCGCGGTGACCGCTCGCTGCGCCCATTCCCAGGCCTCGCTGCTGTCGCTCTCCACCAGCAGCGTATGCGCGTAAGTGCCAACGGCCCGGGCGTAGTACCAGGTCGGCGGGTCGGACGGGGTGGACTCCACGGTGGCTCGCGCGACCTCGATCGCCTCGGTCTCGCTCTTGGGGTCGTCCATCGTCATCAGGAAGTAGGCGAGCCGCTCGCCGAACCTCGGGGTCAGGCTGTCGTCCTGGAGCGTCCCGGCCGCCTGGGCTTGCACGGCGAGCTGCCGCAGCCGCCGCAGCAGGTGCACCGCACGCTCCACGTCACCGCTGGCCGCCGCCATGCTCGCCGATTCCAGGCCAAGCTTGCCCCGGCTCAGGCCAGCCGTCTTCTCCGGCTCGGACACGCGCTCCCACAACGCCAGGGCCTGGTCGAAGTGGCGGTGGGCCTCGGCGGGCGCGCCCAGATCGCGGGCCTCCTGACCGGCCCGGACCGACGCGGCGAACGCACCCTGGACGTCGTGGCTGGCCAGGCAGTGCTGGGCGAGCTCGGCGGCCGTGCCCGGCACGGCCAGGCGGTTCTCCTCGGCCAGCAGCGTGCTCATCGTCGCGTGCAGCCTGGTCCGCTCCCCCGGCAGCAGGTCGGCGTAGATCGCTTCCCGCAGCAGGGCATGACGAAACGTGTATCCGTCGGATCCGTCCGGGATCAGCAGCTGGTGCGCCACGGCCTCGCGCACCGCGTCCTCGTACTCGGTGGCCCGCAGGCCGGACGCCAGGCTGACCAGCTCGTCGTCGGCGTGGCGTCCGGCCACCGCCGCGGTGCGCAGCACCCGCTGTGCCGCGTCGGACAGCCTCTCGACCCGGTTCAGCAGGAGCGCCGCGAGCCCCGCCGGCAGCACCCGCTCGGCCCTCCGGTCGCTCTGGTCGACACCGGCCGCTCCGGCCGCGCCGCCGACGGCGAGAAGTTCCTCGGCGTAGTAGGCGTTGCCCTCGGCCCACGCGACGATGTCGTTGAGTTCCTTGGCGTCGAGCTGGCCTGCCGCCATGCTGGTCAGGTGCTCGGCCATGGCGGCGGGATCGAGCGGCCCGAGGCTGATGGTGATCACGCTGGGCAGCCGCTGGAGTTCGGCCACCACCGGCCGCAGCGGATGCCTGCGGTGCAGGTCGTCCGACCGGTACGTGCCGATCAGGGCGACCCGCTCCCGATGCAGCATCCTGGACAGGAAGGTCACCAGGTCCCGGGTGGAGGCGTCCGCCCAGTGCAGGTCCTCGAGCACCAGCAGCACCGGATTCGCCGCCGCCAGCTCGGCCAGCAGCCCGAGCACGCCGCCGAACATCTGCTGGCGCGCCAGGCCCGACCGGTCGTCTTCGGTGGTCCTGGCGTCTCCCCCGTCGGGAAGCAGCCTGCTCAGCGCGGGACGGGACACCAGCGCGTCCCTGACCCCGGTCGCCGGTATCTGAGCGGCGCCGCGCAGCGCGTCGGCCAGCGGAAGGTAGGGCACACTGTCGCCCAGTTCGGCGCACTGCCCGCACAGCACGGTGAAGCCGCGTTTGCTGGCCAGCCCGGCGATCTCGCTGATCAAACGGCTCTTGCCGACCCCGGCGTCGCCGCTGACCAGAGCCACCACCGCCCGGCCCGCGTCGGCGTCGGCGAGCAGCGCGAGAAGGCGGCCGAGTTCCTCGTCCCGGCCGACCATCCTTCCGACTGCGAGAGGGGTGCGGGGGGACCCCTCCCCCCGCTCAAGAGCATCCACGTGCCCCAGTATCCCACCCGTTATCCGTTATTCGGATCGAATAACCTCGTGGCGTACCCTGCGTTACATGGAGAAGGTCACCAGGTCCGACGCCGAATGGCGGCAGTCCCTCACACCGGAGGAGTACCGCGTGCTGCGCCAGGCGGGCACCGAGGCTCCGTTCACCGGTGAGTACACCGACACCAAGACCGAGGGGGTGTACCGTTGCCGGGCGTGTGGCGCCGAACTGTTCCGTTCGGACGCGAAGTTCGAGTCGCACTGCGGCTGGCCCTCCTTCTACCAGCCTTCGGAGTCCGATGCCGTGGTGCTTATCCGCGACACGTCGCTCGGCATGGAACGGGTGGAGGTGCGGTGCGCTCGATGCGATTCGCACCTCGGTCACGTCTTCACCGGCGAAGGCTATGAAGTTCCCACCGATCAGCGCTGGTGCATCAACTCCGTGTCGCTGACCCTGGAGCCGGCGGAGTGAGCCACTCCTAAACCCAGGTTCTTTCCAGCGAACGGCGGTGGTTCCACCCCTGAGGACCGCTCGCGCGGGCGGCCGGGAACGGCCACGCGAGCGGCATTATCGATCATGAAGTCGGGGGAAGAGTAAGGACATGGTCGCGGCGCGGGAGAAGGCGGCGTCCGCCGGCGCGACAGCGGGCGGGTCCGCGACAGGCGCCGCTGCCGGCCGCCGTCGGCAGCTCAGCACGCCAGCCAGGCTCAGACGTCTGCTCACCGCGGTGCTCGCCGCGACCGTCCTGTTCTGGATCGCCGCGACGATCCTGCAGCAGGGTTTGCAGGCCGCTGCTCATTCGGCCCGTGACGCCTTGTCTCCGGCGTATCAGGACGCGGCCCAGATGCAGGCGTCGCTGTCGGATGCCGATCTCGCGGCGTGGCAGGCCTTCCGATCGGGCGCGGCCCAGCTGACCGGTCCCGGGTTGCGGTACCAGAACGACATCACCAATGCCGGGCAGGCTCTCGAACGCCTCGCGGCACTCCAAGCCCCTGGCAGCGCGGAAGGTTCGCTGCTGCAGACCATCAGCGGGCAGCTGGTGAACTACCAGAACCTGGTCGAGCAGGCGGACGCTGAGTACCGCAGAGACATCGCGCTGGGAGGCGCCAGCGTGGGCGATCTGGGCCGCGTTTATCTCACCTATTCTTCGAATTCTCTGCGCGGTCCGGGCGGCCTGCTGGCCAACATAGACGGGCTGACGAAGTCGGGTCAGCACGCGCTGCGCGACCAGCTGGCATCGCCGTGGGCTGATCGCGCGCTGCCGCCGGTCTTCGCACTGCCCGCTCTCCTTACCTTGTCCGGTATCGCTGTCACCCAGGTGCTCCTGCGGCGCCGGTTCAACCGGGCGGTCAGCCTTCCGCTGCTGCTCGCCGCCGCGGCGACCTGCGGGCTGGCCGGCTGGCTGCTCACCGCCGCCTGGCACGCCGATTCGGCGTTCGCCACCGCCAGGGGGACAGCCCTGCCCGGCCTTGCCGCGCAATGGCAGTCCCAGACGAACGCGGTGAAGAACGCGGCGGAGGCGCTGACAGACGGCGCTTCCGTGGCGTCATCGAATGCCGGCCTGGATCCGTCAGCGACGCAGACCGCGAGCAGCAGACTCGACGCCTACCTGGCATCCGCCGGGAACGACGGTAGCCTGCCGGCCGGAATACCGGTGCTGGCCGCGGCGACGGCGGCTCTGTGCTATCTCGGCTTCAGGCCCCGCCTCAACGAGTACCGGGCGGGAGGGGGCCGCCGATGACTCGTGCCAGACGTGTGCTGCTGGCGCTCATGCTCGTGGCTGTCTCCGCTGCTGTCTTCGCGGCTGGCGGCTGCGCCAGCCCGCCAGCCGCCGACACGGTTACGGTGCTGGGTTCGTGGACGGGCGCTGAGCAGGACGGCTTCATGGCCATGGTCAGCGGCTTCGAGCAGAAGTACGGCATCAAGGTCCGCTACACCGGAACCCGCGGCGCGGACGCGGTACTCGCCACTGATGTGAAGGACGGGAATCCCCCGGACCTGGCCGTGCTGGCCACCCCGGGCGAGCTTGACCAGTACGCGAGGGACGGCGCTCTGCTCCCCATCGACGCGGCACTGCGTTCCACCGGCTTGACCAGTGAATACGGGCCTGGCTGGCGGAAGCTCATGCAGGCGCCGGGCCACGACGGCGCCACGCACTACTTCGCGATCTTCGTCAAGGCGGCGCTGAAGAGCGTTATCTGGTACGACCCCAAGACCCTGCCGGCGCCCGATGCCAGGCTACTCACGTCACCGGACCTCACCTGGGCGCAGCTTACCGGGCTGACCGCCCGCCTGGTCGGCCCCGGCAAGTCACCGTGGTGCATGGGACTCGAGGACAGCTCGAGCTCCGGGTGGCCGGGCACCGACTGGATCGAGGACATCCTGCTGCACCAGTCCGGCCCGCGGGTCTATGACCAATGGGTGAACGGCACCCTGCCGTGGATGTCGGAACCGGTAGTCCGGGCATGGCAGACGTTCGGCGAGATCGCGAACACGCCGCGCCAGGTACACGGTGGCACGCAGGGCGAGCTGCTCACCAGCTACGCGGCGGCCGGACAGCCGATGTTCAGTGATCCGCCGGGATGCTACCTGGATCATGAAGGCTCGTTCATCACCGGCTTCTATACCCAGGACACGCTTGGTTCCCTCGATTCCAAGGAGCATCCCCGGCCCCGGACTGACTTCAACTTCGTCCCGTTCCCGGCGCTCGCGGCCGCGGGTCAGGGCACGGAGGAGGTGGCCGGAGACCTGCTCGGGCTGTTCAATGACACCCCGGCCGCGCGCGAGCTGATCGCCTACCTGACGACGCCCCAGGCGCAGGAGGCCTGGATCAGCCGGCCGGGCAGCGGGGCGATCTCGGTGAACCAGCGGGTACCGCTCGGAGACTATCCGGATCCTGTCTCACAGGCCCTTGCGAAGGACCTCACGAGTGCTACCGACGTCCGCTTCGACGCGTCTGACTCCATGCCGCAGATGATGCAGAACGCTTTCCTCAACGCGGTCCTCGAGTACCTGGACGCCCCCAGCCAGCTGAACGCCATCCTGCGCGGCCTTGATCAGGTAAGGGCAGCCGCGTACTGACTGAGCGGAACCGCTATATCACCATATTTCTCCTTCGAGAGAGCTGACATAATTTCTCGGCCACGCGGAAGTTCCGGTCATTCCCCACTGCACCGGCGCTGTACTCCGACGCGAACTGGCTAATAGCGTCACGATCGAGCGAAGTACCCCACCGTTTCCGCTGGTCTTTAAGCCACTGGTTCCATTGCCGATGCTGCGCACAGATACGGCAGCGAGGATTAGCTATCCTCGCATCACGGCAGCATGGCGGAATGCGCTTCCCCACCCCAGCCGTACGCCGCTTGAAATTGGCTATGCTGTCCCGTTTGCGCTTACTAGCCTTAGCGTGCTCAGCACAGAATTTCTTGGGTCGGCCACGTCGGTTCTCATGTATCAGGACACTGCAGCCTGCCCACTCGCAGGTGCCCATATTATGCTTGCTCTATGCTGCCTCGGTGGCTCCATTCCCGCCGAACAGCTCATCTAGCACGGCGTCACGAATCTCTCGTGGCAGGTTCTCAAAGCCATTTTGGATGATCTCTTCACGATGGGCCTGGAGGTAGCATCGAATCTCTTCAGTGATCATGTTCCGTCCTTCCTACGACGGTTGATCCTCCCTTGCACCTGAGGCTAATCCCCGATGTCGGAAAACCTGAGACGTGACCTAGACCACGATCACCGCAAGCGGCCGGGAACGGCCAGCTAGACGGCCATGCCAGCGAACCGAAGGACAAACGTCACTACTTTTGCTGAGAATCAATGACGTTCGTCACTTGACCAGCGGCGTGGGAGACGTTCAAGTCGGCGCGGTGGGCATCGTCGGCTAGCTCTGCCGCCAAAACGCGCGTTTTCATAGCGTTCCGCGCCAGCGAGCCCAGGAGCCAACCGATCACAAGGGGGTGGCCGGCAACCCCCCGGATTCGCTTACTGTTCTTAGCGATTCGGGAGGGTCCGCCGGAGCACCGGGGTTTGGCAGCCGGCTTATGACCTTGTTCGTAAGTACCGGCCGACCGCAGCTCTGCGAGCGACCCACCGGCCGCGCTGGACGCGCCGGGCCGACAGGCCAGACATGCCGAAGGGCACTCCCACAAGACACGGGAGTGCCCCTGCAACGTTGCCCCCGGAACTGGCCGACCGCTCCGACGTTAGTGACGCAGCCACACCGTCCATGCGATTGCTGTCACAGTCGGGATCGCCTGACCTAGCTTGACGATCAGATACCGCAGCGTGGATTCCCACGAGTCCCAGGGTTTCGAGGCATGCTTGAGCGTAGACTTACCTACCAAGGTGATACTCCTTACCGAGACGTGGGGGTTGAGCCGGTCCGCCCCTCACCGTGTCAGCGGTGAGGGGCTTCTCTTATGCGTCGTAGCGTACACAAGGCCGACTGAGAATGGTGTCGAACGCGCCGAAATGTACGCAACTTTCATGCCGACCTTGGTGTGGTACGGGTTGTAACAACCACCCCTTTCCGCAGTGCGTAGTAGTGCGTAGCAGTGTGCGCCAGTGCGGTGCAATGCGGCCTAGTGCGGCATAGTGTGGTCTAGTGGCAACAGAATTGACAAACATGCAGGTCAGCCTGGTAGGGGCTAGGAAGGAACCGGAAGAATCTCGTAGGTATAGGCAGGTACAAGAAACTTCCGGAAAGTTCAAGTCATTGCAATCCCCACCTAGCCCTAGCCATCCCTATCTATCCCTAGCTATCGCCATTCCATCCCGAAGCTATCCCTAGCCATCCCGAAGCTATCCCTAGCCATCCCCAAGCTATCCCTAGCCATCGCCATTCCATCGCTATTACTGCACAGTAATAGCGAAGGGGCACCATCGCAGACGCGACGATGCCCCCTCTAGAGTGTTAGTCCCCGAGTGGCTACTGCCTACGGCAGACGGCCGGACCCGTCTAGGTCGAACTCCCCGTTACGGACGCCAGCGACGAACGCGCGCCACTGGTCGGCCGGAAACCGGTGGACCTGGCCGTGACGATCCTTGGTGTCACGCACCAGGACTACGCCATCGGCCGATGCCGCTTCGACACAGTTAGCCTCGGAACCTGAGAAGCTGGACTTGCGCCAGCGTGGGCTGTTAATCATCTAGTTCGCTCCTGATCTGCGTGAGCAGGCTAGTCGATTCCCGGGGTGGCAGCGCTGCCGCACGGATCAGGTTGAGGGTAGTCATCAGCTCTGCCACCTGCGGAGAGGATTCTACGATCATGCCCCCGCCCTTGCACTCGGTATATGCGACGGAGCGTTCATCAGCAAAATCGAACACCGATATGGGACCATCCGAGCCGGGGTGATCGCTGGCGATGAACGGTAGAACCTGGATCACGACATCCGGCGTCCGAGATACCGCGATGAGCTTGTCTAGCTGCTCAGCCATGACCGCGCGGCTACCGATCACATGCCGAAGCGCACCCTCATGCAGGACGGACCACAGCATCGGGGGGTTGTCGCGGGTCAGTATCCGCTGGCGTTCCATCCGTCCGTTGACCTTACGGTCAAGTGCGTCGGGACCGAGTCGAGGCTTTCCCGCGCTGATCACCGCGCGTGCGTAGTCCTCCGTCTGGAGCAAGCCAGGAACAACCCGCAGTTCCCACTCATGGATACGGACAGCGCGCGTCTCGAAGTCGATTACCGGCGCGAAGTACGAAGGCCACGCCTCACGGGAGATCAGCTCATGCAACGCCGCGAACGTGCCCGGCAGGTCGAACGCTTCGTCACACCTTATGGCGAAGTCGAGTGTGGGGGTCTTGTTCGTCGTTTCCACGCCACTTACCAGGGAGTCAGAACAGAGAAGCTTGTCGGCTAGTTCTACCTGGGACCAGCCGGAACGCTTCCGCCATGCTTTGAGCTGTCCCGCAAACTTCGCTAGTGCCGATGCCTTGACCGCCGGCGTGCTGTCTTCCACCCGGTCAAGCCTAATTCCACCAGGGTTTACGAACTAGCACTTTCCGCGCGTGGCTGTAGCTGCAATGCCTCTCACCTGGCACGGTGACTACACGGGATCTTGAACCGGGCGGTAACTATCTGGTCCGCCGGCCTGGACCTGGGTTGTGACAACCCCCGATTCTTGGTCCCACCCATCAGACGACGAACGCCTTGGGAGGGGCGCTGACCGTGGCGACAAACGAACTAGATCTACTCAGCATCGAAGAACTGACCGAAGCGCGAGCACGCGCAACCAAGCTCATGTCAACCGGCGCGCTCAACCGGCACGTGACCTCTCACCTGGTCGAGCTGCTCGACAACATCGACAAAGCCGTGGCGCGCAAGCATGAGGCTGCCAGGTTCACCAGCCTTCAGCCGGAACCGGAACCGGCCTGACATGCCAAACCTGGGGGGACTGTCAGCCACGGATCTGGATCACGTCGAAGTAGCCGCTGATCTGCTCCTGGCCATGCACGAGCGATTCGAGATCCTTGACCCTGAACTAGCCGTCAAGCTGTCCACGCTCGTGGCCGACGTTCACGCCGCTAAGGAAGACCAGGAGCGTGCGCGACGCCGCTCGAAACCCGATCGCATGTGAGGGGAGGTAACCCCATGATCCATTTCTCTTTCGATCCACCGGACAGCGACGACGAGACCGAAGATGACAACGTAATAGACGGTGGCTGGGGCGAATCAATCGGCTGACGACTCCCCTGGCGACGGAGAATAAGGCCCACCGCGTCCGCCACCTTGGAGGGGAGGACGACGCGGCGGGACCGCAACCCCGGTAGTTCTGGAGGCTCCAGATTTCCGCCAGCTACCGGGGTTGCTCCGTGTTCTGACAGCCAGCGCCGTCTGCACCATGGCTACCGTTGCTGTTATGGACACCGACCACCCTCTGTAGCAAACTCGACCATGCACGTATTCCGCCTAGTTGACCTGGGCAAACGGGCTGACGACGAATCTGCAATCTGAATGTTATGACGACGATATCCCGTGGTGGATCCGCCGCGCCGTGCACACCCGGGACCAGAAGTGCCGATGGCCGACCGGATGCGGACAGCCGACCTGGGCGACCGAGCCGCACCACGTCACCCACCGCGCGGACCACGGCCCGACCGCTGTCGAAAACTTGTATGATTTGTGCTATTACCATCATCATATCCTGGTCCACCAGAAAGGGTGGACGATCAAGACCCGGCCCGACGGCACCCTGGAGGCCCGGTCCCCGGACGGAAGGGTATTCACCGAGCACACCCGCCCGCCGCCACGCCCTCCGGGATGACCCGCCCCGGTGCGGCCGGGATGCACAACCGTAAAACTTATAAGCACCGGATAGCCGTCAGCCAGCGGATCACTGACCGTGGGCCAGTCGGTTATCCGGTGCTGCCTTGTGCGGGCAACTACGCTTGGCGATCGTGGGGACGCGTGCTCCTGTTGCCCTTCCCGGCGCTGACCGGTCCGGTGCGAAGAGTGGTCCCGCGCTCGCGACGCCCCGGATCGCCAAAGCGGTGAGCTTGACGCTGGCTGTCGCCCTGCTCTTGTTTCTGTACTGGCGGCAGTCCTCGTCGGCACCCACCAACGCGGATGGGGCATCGAACGCGTTGCAGGCCTGGGACATGCTGCACGGCAACGTGCTACTGCATGGCTGGCACCTGTCCGACGTGTCGTTCTACACGACCGAGGTGCCGCAGTACGCCGTGATCGAGGCCTTCACCGGGCTGGGGCCGTGGGTGGTGCACGTGGCAGCGGCGATGACCTACACCCTGCTCGTTGTCCTGGCCGCGATCCTGGCCAAGGGCCGCGCGGGCGGACGGGAAGGCCTCACCCGAGCCCTGCTGGCGGCCGGCCTTATCGTGGCGCCCCAGCTCAGCGCCACCTCTACCCTCTTGCTGGGCCCTGATCACACCGGAACAGCCGTCCCGCTGCTGGTGGCGTGGCTCATCGTCGACGTCTCACCTCGACGATGGTTCGTGCCGGTCGCGGTATCCCTGATCCTGGCCTGGGCGCTGGTAGCCGATTCACTCGTTCTCGTCACCGGGATAGCGCCGCTCGCCGCGGCCTGCCTGCTGCGTGCTGGCGTGGGCTGGCGGAAAGACCGGGCCTCCGCCAGGTTTGAGCTGTCCCTGGCCACGGCGGCGGTCGCGGCGGCCGGGCTCGGCTGGACTATAGAGCGGACCCTCGGCGCGGCGGGCGGGTATGCGGTGTCGCCGGTTTCGACCAGGACCGTGACCGTGGGTCAGCTGCCCCACACGGCCTGGGTGATGGCCCGGGCAGCTCTGGAGGTCTTCGGGGCGAACGTGTTCAGCGCTGGCGGCCCGATTACCTTCTCGTTCGTCGCGCTGCACTTGGCTGGCGCGGCGCTGGTGGTCGTCGCCCTGACGACCGGGATGGTCCGGTTCTTCCGTGCGGCTGACGTTGTCATCCCGGTACTGGTGCTGGCGATCGTGTTCAACTTGGCCGTTTACACGGTCAGCCGCCAAGGACTGGACATCGCGACCACCCGTGAGATCACGGCGGTGATGCCGTTCGGCGCCGCGCTGGCCGGCCGGACCCTCGCCGCCCCGCTCCTGGCCGATCCGGTGCTCCGGCTGCGGCTGGTGCCGCCGCTCGTACTGATCGGATGCGGCTATCTCGCCACCCTCGGCTACGCGGCGGCGCTGCCGTCAGCGCCAGCGGCCAACCAGCGGCTTGCCACCTGGCTGACCGCCCGTCACCTCGATGACGGACTGGCCGGGTACTGGCAGGCCAACAGCACCACCCTCGACACGTCCGGCCGGGTCCGGGTCAGTTTCGTCCAGGCGAGCAACGGACGGCTGGTGCCAGGTGGCTGGGAAACCGTGGCGACGGCTTATGATCCGGCTCGGCACAACGCACGCTTCCTCGCCGTCAAGGATGCGACGGTTACCCCGGACGTGCTTGCCGCGGCCATGAAAACCTTCGGGGCGCCGGTACATACCTACCACTACGACGGCTACACCATCTTCGTCTGGAACACCAACCTGCTAGTCCGCCTCACGGGTGTCGTATCGGCGGGTCCGCTTGGTCGCGCTCCGGCTGCGTTTGGCGGCTAGCCGCCGCTCGTTCGCGGCCCGGCTGGGACGAGTCGGGATGCGCGGCCGCTGCGGCGGTGCGACCGCGTCGCGGAGCAGCGCGGCGAGGCGAGCGCGGGCCGCTTGGCGGTTGGCGAGCTGACTGCGCTGCTCGGAGGCGGTCAAGGTCAGCACTCCGTTGGACAGGCGGCCGGCCAGGCGCTGGAGGACCCGGGCCTTCGCCCAGTCCGGCAGCGAGGGCGAATTCGCCACGTCAAACGACAGTTCGACGCGGCTGTCAGTGGTGTTGACGGACTGTCCCCCGGGTCCGGACGATCGGGAGAATCGCTCGTGCAGCTCACCGTCCGGGATCACCACGCACCCGTTCACCCTCAGCTCCATGCCTCCGACGTTATCCGGAGCTCCCCTACCGGAGTTATCCGGAGCTCCCCTACCGGGGCGATCCGGAGTTCTCCCCCTCGTCGTCTGGAGTGCCGTGCCTGTCCAGTTGCCGCTGGCGGCGCCGGACAACCACAACCAGCAGCCGATGCCGATCGGATAGCCGAAATATCCCCAGCGAGTGGCCGGTGCGAGGACGAACAGCATGGTGAGGGTGAGGGCCAGGTACCCGGCGGCCGATACCGCCGACCGCGGCGGCCGGATCACAAGCGCGACACAGATGCCGACCGCTCCGGCCGCCATCAATGCGATCACCGCCGTGTGGCCTGCCGAGCCGGTCGCCGCGATCAGATGGCCCGGCAGCGGGCTGGCGGCCGGTGAGTGTGCCTTGGTCAGGCCGAGCGGAAACGCGATCGTGTTCTCGATCAGGTCGCGGGGCTGGATGACGAGGAACGGGCCGACCACCACCGCGAGCACCCCGGCGGCAGCCGCCGCGAACCTCCCAGCCGCGAACCTTCCGGCCGCGAACCTCCCAGCGGCCCCCCGGCCGTCCCGGGCGAGGAACAGGACTCCCACGATGAGCAGCGCCGGCCAGGCGGTGGCCTTCAGCGCGGCGGCGGCGCCGAGCACCAGGCCCGCCGCGACCGGACGATCCCGCACTGTACGATCATGATCCCGCACCGCCAGGGCCAGCCCGAGGCAGATGAGCCCGATCACCGGAAGGTCGTTGCCGCTGACCGTGAGCGGGAAGGCTATCAACGGCGAGCTCGCCAGAATCGCGGTGCGCCGGACCGCACCGGTCGCTCCCGCCACCCGAAGCGCGGCCCAGAACAGCACGACGAACGCCAGTCCGTCCCACACCCTGGGATCCGTGGCCACGCCACCGCCGAACAGCGCCTGCGGCAGCCCGAACAGCGTCATGCCCGGCAGGTACGGGTTGTATCCGTTGACGTTGCCGCCGAGCTGACCCGCGGACTCATAGGGCCTGCCGTGGTGAACCAGTTGCTGAGCCGAATGCGCTACCACGCCGACCTCGGGCATGCCCTGGCCGATGGCGGCCAGCCAGCACAGCGGACCGATCAGGGCGCCGGCCACAACTATGGCCAGCGCGAGGTCACGCTGCACCAGCAGGCGCCGCCACCGGATCCACCGCCACCGGAGCCGGGTAAGGCAGACCAGCGCGGCGCACCCGTACGCGACCGCGGCACAGGCTGCCCACCGCCGGTGCAGCGGCTGCGTACTGATCGCCACCACCGCCAGGCTGAACGCGCAGCACCCGCCGTAGGCCAGTGCCGGCCACAACCCAGCGAACCGCCCCGCAATACCCCGTATGTTCACAAACCGACGCTAGCCACCCGGGTCGGGCCGACGCGTCACCCCGGAAGCTGGTCTTGATGACATCCTTGCGGGTGGCATGTCACCCGCACGGATGAGAACGCCTCCCTCGCGTGGCCGATTACCGCCTCGCCACGGCCGCGTATGGTCAGGTCATGGACATCGCGTGGCGGCCGCGAGCCCGCCTTGCCCCGGCGAAGAGCCTCTCCGCCGATCTCGTGCTCGCCGTCGGCCTGGTCTTCGCGTTCTCCGAACCCGGCTTGGACCCTTACCACCATGACGGCGGCACGCTGTGGGCGGCGATCGGCGTGATCGGCCCGGCGGCGCTGGCCTGGCGGCGAACGTCGCCCCGCATCGTGTGGCTGATCGCGACCGTCGTGAGCACGTGGCTGCTGGTGACCCGGCGCGGCCCGGACTGGGGCGGGCTGAGCCCGCTGGTGCTGATCCCGGCCCCGCTCGTCGCCCTTCATGGTGTCACCAGCTACGGCCTCACCAGCCAGGCAGACAGGCTCCGCGGTCAGGTAGCGGCGGCACTCACCCTCATCGCGCTGGAAGCCGGCCTGCTGTCGCATCCCGCCCGCCCGGAAGCGGTGGTCACGATAGCGGCTCTGGTGGTGGGCGCGTGGGCGGCCGGAGCGGGCGCCTCAGCCAGGATCAGGGCGCTCGAGGCCGAACGCACAGCCCGCGACCTGCGTGCCGCGACCGAGGAACGCGCCCGGATCGCACGCGAACTGCATGACATCCTCGCTCATCACGTCAGCGTGATCAGCCTTCAGGCTGGCACGGCCCGGCTGCTGGCCGAATCCGGCGCGCCGGCCGAGGTCGGGCTGCTGGCCGGGATCGAGACCGCCAGCCGCCAGGCGATGACGGAACTCCGGCACGCCCTCGGCGTTATCAGGCACACGCCGGGCGGCGCCGAGCCGCCGTCCGGCCTGGCCCGGCTCCCCGAACTCGCGAGGGCATCCGGACTCGCGGTGGCACTCGACGAGAAACCCGGCGAGACAGCCGGCCCGCTGCCCGGCGCGGTGGACCTGACCGCCTACCGGATCATCCAGGAGAGCCTTACCAACGTGCTACGGCACTCCGCGGCCCGGTCCGCCCGGGTCACGATCAAACGGCACGCCGGCGCGCTGCGCATCGCCGTGACCGATGACGGACCGACCCGGGCCGCCATCCGGGAGCCGGGAGCCGGACGGGGGCTGGCCGGCCTGCGCGAGCGGGTGGCCGCGCTCGGCGGTACGTTCAGGGCGGCCCCGCTAGCCGCCGGCTTCGAGGTGTCCGCCACCCTGCCCGTCGAAGAGATTGGCCAGTGACGATCAAGGTCCTGGTGGCCGACGATCAGCCACTGATCCGGGCCGGGTTGCGGACCCTCCTCGGCACCCAGGAAGGCATCGAGGTGGTCGGCGAGGCGGCAACCGGCGCGGCCGCGGTCGCGGAGTCCGCGCGGCTGGCGCCCGACGTTGTGGTCATGGACATCCGGATGCCGGGCACGGACGGCATCGCGGCCACCGCGCAGGTGATCCGCCAGCCGGCGAGACCGCGTGTGCTGGTGCTCACCACCTACGACACCGACGAGTATGTCTTCGACGCGCTGGCGGCCGGCGCGAGCGGGTTCCTGCTCAAGGACGCGCGGCCGGAGGACCTGATCGACGGCGTGCGCCTGGTCGCCGCGGGCGACGCGCTGCTGGCTCCGGCGGTCACCAGACGGCTCATCAGCCTGTTCGTGACCGGTGCGCATACCCGCGTCTCCCGGCACGATGAGCACCTGGACGCGCTCACCGAACGCGAACGGGAGGTCCTCGGCCTGGTCGCGAAGGGAATGTCAAACGCGGAGATCGGCACCGCGCTACATGTCTCGGAGAACACGGTGAAGACGCACGTCGCGCACCTGCTCGCCAAGCTGGAGCTACGCGACCGGGTGCACGCGGTGATTTTCGCCTACGAGTCGGGCCTGCAGCGAGCTTAGGCCAGCCCAAGACTTTAGGCCAACGCCGCGACAAGCTCCTCGACGGGCTTGCGCCGCCCGGTGTAGAACGGGATCTCCACCCGGGTGTGCCGCCGCGCGACGGCGCCGCGCAGATGCCGCATGAGGTCCACGATCCGGTGCAGCTCGTCCGCTTCGAAGGCGAGAATCCACTCGTAGTCGTTGAGCGAGAAGCACGCGACCGTGTTGGCCCGGACGTCGGGGTAGTCCCGCGCCATCATGCCGTGCTCGCTGAGCATCTTGCGCCGCTCGTCCGGGTCAAGCAGGTACCACTCGTATGACCTGACGAACGGGTAGACGCTCACGTAGGCCCGCGGCTCCTCGTCGGCGAGGAAGGCGGGGATGTGTCCCTTGTTGAACTCGGCCGGGCGGTGCAGCGCCATCACCGACCAGACCGGCGAACTGGCCCGGCCCAGCCTGGTCCGGCGGAATCGCGCGTAGGTCTCCTGCAGGTCGTCCGGCGTCGGCGCGATCCACCAGAACATGTAGTCGGCGTCCGCTCGCAGGCCCTGCACGTCGTAGCAGCCCCGGGTGACGACGCCCTTGCCCGCCTCGGCCTCCATCAGCTCGGATACCTCGGCGGCGACTGTGTCCCGGTCGCCGAAGCCAGGCTCGGATACCCGGAACACCGACCACATGGTGTACCGGATCAGCTCGTTCAGTTCGCGTGCGCGCGGTTTCCCCTCCATCGTTCCAATCTAGCCGCCTGGCTAGCCTGCATTGCGTGCCACCCCATGGCCTGGCTGACATAGACCATTTGACAGAACGGCTTGGGTTGCACGGACCTGGTCCGCGGCGGCCCTCGCGGTCGCGATGCACGCGGGGATGCCGACCCCGTCGTAGGCGGCGCCGCAAACCGCCAGCCCGGGCAGATCGGCGATCGCGGCCCGGATGCGGGCGACCCGCTCCAGGTGGCCGACGGTGTACTGGGGCAGCGCGCCACCCCATCGGGTGACCCGGGTGGCCAGCGGGGCGCCCTGGACGCCGGTCGCGGCGGCCAGGTCGGCGGCGGCCAGCCCGGCCAGGTCCGCGTCGTCCCGTTGCAGCAGCGCCTCCTCGCCGACCCGGCCCACCGAGCAGCGGACGATGTCGATCGGATCGCGCGGATCGCTCTGATCGACCAGGTCCGTGTTGAGCAGGTGGGGCCACTTCACGGTGGAGAACGTGACCGCCTTCACCGCGTGCCCGTCCACGGCGGGTACCAGGTAGCCGCTTCCCGCGGGTAGTTCCGGGAACGCGGACCGCCGGTAGGCGAGCGTGACGATCGCCATGCTCGCGTAGCCGAACTCGCCGAAGGCCGTCACCGCGGCCGACGCTCCCGGCACGCCGGCCAGCAGCCGCCCCGCCGGCCGGGCCGGCACCGCGAGGATCACCGCGTCGGCGTCAATCCGCTCCGGGGCCGCAGCCGAGCCGACAGTCAGCCGCCATCCCTGTCCGGTCCGGGCCAGCTCGCGCACCATCGCGCCGGTCCGGACCGTCGCGCCTGATTCCTTGGCCAGGATGTCGGGGAGCGTGCCGAGACCGCCCGGGAGCGTGCTGAACACGGGGCGCGCGGGGGAAGCTGGCGCCGCGGGCGGCGGCAGCAGCGAGCCCGCGGCTTCGGCGAGGGAACGGTGCCGCCGGGACGCCGCGGCCAGGGCCGGCAGCGTCGCGTCGAACGACAGCTCGGCGGACAGCCCCGCGTACACTCCGCCCAGCAACGGGTCGACCAGCCGGTCCACGACCTCGCGGCCGAGCCGCGCCGAGACGTAATCGGCCACCGAAACGTCCCCGTCCCGTTCGGTGGCCGGCAGGTCCAGGTCCCGCTCGGCCCGCGCGACGCCGTCCGGCGACACCACCCCGGACGCGGCGAGTTCCCCCATGTCCGAAGGCACGCCCATGAACTGGCGGCGCGGCAGCGGCCGCATGGTCTGGCGGGTCCAGATGGCCGCCGACGTGGTCCCCGCCGCGACCAGGCGCAGGCCCAGGTCCCCGATCAGCCCCACGCCCTCCGGCCGGGTGACCAGCAGCGCCTCGGCTCCTTCGTCCACGGCGACACCGGCGATCTCGGACACCGCGAGCTTGCCGCCCAGCCGCGGCGACCCCTCCAGCACACAGACCCGCACCCCCGCGTCGCGCAGGAAGAACGCCGCCGCCAGCCCCGAGATCCCGCCCCCGACGATTACCACATGCCGCATGTCCCCAGCCTAGGACCCCAGGATCCCGGTTCCCTTCGCGGCGAGGCGTGCGGGGCCACCGATCATGTTCACGGCGGCATCCACGGCGCGGAAGACGATGATGCTGACATCCTCGCGAGGGTCAACGGGCCTGCCGTAGGCGATCCGGACCGAGGTGCTGTCCGCCGCCCACTGCGTGGTCCACGACGATACGGTGTCCAGGCCCACTCCGAACTCGCTGGGATTGAGCGGCTGGCTGAAGCCGAGCGTGAACCCCGTGGCGCTCGCGTCGCTGACGGTGAATGTCGCGTTGAACGCCGTCGTGGTCGGGATCGAGACGGGGCGCGCCCCGGTGTCGTCGACCGAGTTGGGGAACAGCGGCCAGCGGCTATGGAAGTTCCCGGACAGCGGCGTGTTCTGGAGATCCTGCGAGTTCCAGGTCGGCTTCTCGCCGAACGTCGAGGTGAACCCGTTGACGAGCTGTCCGAAGAAGTTGGGCACCTGCGCCTTCGCCAGCTTGACGTCGACGGCGAAGGTGAAGCCGGGGAGGGGCTGGAGCTTGATGTTCTTTACGCTGAGCTCGAAAACCGTCGTACCGTCCCACGGGCCGGCCGGCGCGCCGGGAATCGTTAGCCTGGCGCCGAATTTCTCGATGTAGCCCATACTGCCGTCATCGGAGATGCTCGCCGTGATCAGGCTGCCGTTGACGTACATCTGGACTGGATCGTCAGCGGAGTCCCAGTTGGTGACCGGGCTGGCGAAGCCGACGGCCATGCCTGACGGCACGCCGCTGGTGAGGTTGAGGCCGTGCATGAGCGCGTCGCTGAGCGACAATCCGGCGAGTTCGATCTGCTTGTGATCCTTGGCAGCCCTGTTCCCGCCCTCGCCGCCCTGCGTCCGGGCGACATACCGCCCGGTCTGCGCCTGGGCAGCGGTGAGCGAGAATGTCGCGACGCCATGCGGCGCGCCCCTGGACAGCCGGCTTCCGTCGGGCAGCGTGAGGCTGACCTGGTTCGCGTTGGTGCGGAACGTCAGCACGCGGGGCATGCCCGCGGTCACGAAGGTATCTTCGCTCCACAGGGTGTACTTGCCGGGGCGCGACCACTGCAGGTAGAAGTTCTCGATGTCGTACGGGTTGCGCACCATGTCGTTGATCGAGGCGAACGTCTTCGTGGGATAGATCACGCCGCTGCCGTCAAGCGCCGCGTTGTTCGCGCCGGCCAGGGTGCTGAAGAAACGTCGCGTCAGCGTCCGGCCGCGGCCGAAGGTCTTGTCCATGATCGCGATGAGATCGGGCAGGTCGCGGTCCTGGTTGGCATGCTGCGCGTCGCGCACTATCCAGGCAATCTTGTCACCGGCGCCGATGAACTCATACAGCTCCTTCCCGGCCTGCAGAGACAGGACTGAACTCGGGGAGCCCAGCCAGGACTGCTGCGCCTCGCCGGTCCACAGGATGAACGGTCTCGGCGCGACGAGCGCCACGACCGCGTGCAGGTCGAAGGGCGAATGGTCGGATTTGTCGGGAACGAAATCCTGGGCCTTGGACGTGAACCACGCCGACTCGCTCGGGTTCTGGATCGCCCGCTGACACAGCTCATTGAGCGAGTAGATCTGGTCGGCGTTGACCGGGACGTTGTAGGTGAACATCTCGCTCTCGGTACGGTTCCGGAAGCCGGTCAGGCCGCCGCCGCCGGGATCGCTCGGCGCGGCGATCGCGATGCGGGTGTCGAACGCCGCTGCCAGGGCGGCCGCCTTGCCGTTCCTGGAGACACCCGTCACGGCCGTGGATTTCCAGTCGAGGTTGAGCTGGTTCGCACCGGCCGCGTCGTTCTTGATCGCGTCGACGATACGGCTGATCCCCCAGGCCCAGCCCATCAGCGCACCGCTGTCGAACTCGTAGACGCCCGCCTGGTACGGATAGAGCTGGTTGTAGGCGCCGGTGTGCGGGTTGTTCGCGCCGTCGGAGTAGACCGAGCCCGTGTTCATCGCGATATAGCCGTACCCGTCCTGCTTGAGGGTGGTGACCTGCTCCGCTGACAAGCCGCCGACCACGAGCACGGACGGGTACGGCCCGGGGATGTCGGTGTCGACGCCGTGCCGGGGCACCTCGAAACTGTCGATCATGATCGTCGCCGTGGTGCTTCCAGCGGCACCGGGGTCGGTAACGTCGACGGCCAGCTGCGTGTGCGCCGGAACCACCACGAGCAGGCTGGCGTGCGCGGGGGTGTTCCAGCTGTCCCCGACGGCCCAGCTCTGGAAGCCCGCCGGCGCGGTGTAGGGCTGCGTCGCGACGAAGTTCAGGTTCGGGGTGACAACGAACGACGAAGCATCGAACGTGTACGAGCCCGCCGGCAGGTTGACGGTGAAGGTCGAGAAGCTGAAGACGGAATTGAGGTTGACGGTGGTCGCCGCCGGGATCTGCACCTGCCGGAACACCGAGCCCTCCTCCGGCGTGGGGTGCTTGAACCCGTACAGGTAGTACTGCATGAGATCCGACAGCTCGGCGGCGCGGGCCGGCCACTCCGACGGTCGCGTCACCCGGCCGCTGTGGTCCGGGCTGGCGACAGGGCTGAAGAAAGTGAACAGGTCCGGCAGGCTGGACGTCGGCGGGATCTGCGTGACGTCGGAGGGGAAGTAAGGGCGCGGGGCGATTGTGTTCCCCGCCGGAGCCGGAGGGGAAGCCGGCTGGGCAGCCAGTGCCGCACCGGCCGTGGTCGTCTCCCAGGCGGTGATGCCGAGCGCGGCCGCACCGACACCTCCGAGGAACATCCGCCGTGAAGGGTTACGCCGCGCTGGCGGGCGAGGACCTGACATGCTCCGCCTCCTGTTTAAATGGTTTCGAAAGTTTCGGAAATATTGCGAAGCTGTTGCCTTCGGAGCGTCCTCGCAAGCGTGGCCCCTGTCAAGACCACCGGCACTGTCAAGACCACCGGCACCGTCATGACCACCGGCACTGTCATGATGCGAGCCGCACGAAAGATACACCCGGCCGGGCAGAGCGCCCGCTTGATCCGATATCCCTTTGCCGGGATTCGCTGCGTGAGCGGAGACCGGGTTCGTTATTTAACGCCACTGCCGGGAGCGGCGGCTTTACGCTTCGTGGCGCCTTTCCGCGCCATGAGAGCTTCACGGAAGATAGGGCGCCGGTTTCCGAAGTGGCACCTTTTCTTCCAGAGGACTCTTTTCCTCCGCAAGATGACCAGCCCATGTGCCCGGAGGTTAACCGGCAGGCTGAGGTCGTGCTCGGATTCGTCGAGCCCGGGCACGAGACCCTCGTCTCGTGCCCGGGCTCGCCTCAGCAAGCCGCCGGATTTACCTGGGGCGCACCGGATGACTCTTCGCGCAGGTTGTGCACTCCGCGACCACGGGAAGGCCGGTGATGCTCGGACTTGACCCGCCCCACATGCTCTGCTGCAGATCCCCGGTATCGTCCGTTCCGTCTACCCACAACGACCCGTTGCTACCTGCGAAAGCGATCTCGTAACCACCGCCACCCAGGCCGACGATGCTCGGACTAGTTCCTTTCCACATGTTGAAGCCCTGACTTCCGGTACCGTCCGACCCCGCGGTCCACAACACACCGGTATTAGCTTCCATGGCGATCTCGTAACCGCCGGACGCCAACGCGGAGATGCTCGGACTTGACCCTGGCCACATACCCAGGCCAAGATTCGCGGTACCGTCCGACCCCGTGGTCCACAGCGCCGAGGTGTTGGCCTGGAAAGCGATCTGGTAACCGCCGGACGGCAACGCGGAAATGCTCGGACTTGACCCGCCCCACATGCCCAGGCCCAGGCTCCCGAAACCGTCCGCCCCGATCACCGAGAGGGTATCTGTGTTGTCCTCATAGGCGATCTCAACCCCGCCAGTAGCTAGCGCGGTAACGCTCGGACTGCTTTTGTGATCCATAGGGAGACCCAGGTTGAAGGCGCCTCCCCCGGTCCCGGACAGGAATTCCCACAGATCACCGGTGTTGGCCTGGAACACGATCTCGTAGCGACCGGCCGACGCCAGATAGGCAATGCTCGGGCTTGTGCCCGGCATCATTCCGAGGCCCAGGTTCCCGGTACCGTCCTGCCCGGTAGTCCACAGCGCCGAGGTGTTGGCCTGATAAGCGATCTGGTTGCCGTTGCCCAGGTTGGCGATGGAGGGGTTAGTGGTAGTCCACATGCCTTGGCCGAGGTTTCCTGTACTGTCGTTCCCGGTGGTCCACAGCGAGGACGTGTTGGACTCGTAAGCGACCTGGTAGCCCCAGTATTGCGTAATCCCGCCCGCATTGTCATGCGCCGTTGAGACGGCGACCGACGCCGCCGCTGGCATGACGTTCACCAGTCCGGCCCCGATCAGCAGAACAACCCCGGCCGAACACTTGAGCAGCGGTTTCCCGATAAGCATGGAGAATTTCATGGCCCCCTCTGAGGGATCGAAAGCCGCGGGAACGCTCCCGAGCCGGATCCGGCCGTCCCCGGCTAATGCGCTCCCTGGGGACCACGCTGAAGCACAAAGCTTTAGAAAGCCTTTGAGATTCATTTGACATCAGGCTTACTGGCGGAGGGTCAGCCCAGGTGGGCTAGCAGGTCATGGTAAGCCTCGACGTAGCGGGCCACGTCGGCGCGTGTTGCCGGGATGGGGACGGTGGGTCCTGCGCCTGGCAGCGCCTCCCATATTCCGCGGTTAGCCAGCCATATCCGGATCAGGGCAGTGAGCGGTCCGTCTGTGAGCGCGTGCGCCTGCGCGCCGGTGCGTGGCATGGGCCCGTACCACTGTCCCGAGCGGGGGCCGAGCCGGATCACCGTCCATGGCAGGCCGGCAGCACCGATTGCCTCCTCGATCCCGTCGGCAAGCTCGCCGCCGAGGGTACTGGCGTGCGCGTATGCGCCGGGCACGAGTACGCCGGTCAGCGCCGCCTTGGCGGCCGCCGCGGACAGCGGGTTCCCGAACAGCGTGCCGCCGGTCGCCACGTTGCGTGCCGCGTCCAGATGGTCGCCCAGGCTGGCGGTGACACCGTAGGCGCCCATCGGCAGCCCTCCGGCGACGGCCTTGCCGATAGTGACCATGTCCGGCTCCAGGTTCCACAGCGTGGTCGCGCCGCCAGGCCCGACGACATGAGTGTGCGTCTCGTCGATACCCAGCAAGGTGCCGTATCGCCGGGTCAGGTCGCGCAGCGCCTCGTGCCAGCCGGGTCCGGGCATTAGAAGGTGGATGTAGTTGGTCATCGCAGGCTCGGTCAGCACCAGCGCCACGTCGCCGGGCTCGAGCGCCGCCCGCAATGTGGCGGGGTCGTTGAACTGGGCGATCCGCACCCGGCCGGTGACTCCCTTGGACAGCCCGCGCTGCACCGGGCCCGCCTGGCCATCGGTCACGTCCACCAGGCCCTCCTCGAAATGGCCGTGGTAATGGCCCTGGAACAGCACGATCACCTCGCGTCCGGTGACGACCCGGGCCAAGCGGATGACCTCGGTGTTGGCCTGAGTGGCCGACAAGGTGAACTGCCACAGCGGAACCGGGTACCGGCGGGCGAGTTCCTCGGCCACCTCCACCGACGCCCGGGTCGGCAGCAGGAACTGCGTGGACCGCGCTACCTGGGCCTGGACCGCGGCAACGATCGCCGGGTTGGCGTGCCCGCAGAACATCGCCATGTCCGAGACATTGAAATCCAGATAGGTAAACCCGTCGATGTCGGTGAAACCAGCGCCGTCCCCGTGGTCGACGTAGACCGGCTGGTCATTGTCCGAGGTCATCCAGGCCATCGGCATGCCGTTGGGCATATGTGTCCGCGCCCGCTCGACCATCGCCAGGGTCAGGGGCCGGCCTTGCCGGAAGCGCGCCAGCTCCGCAGCATGCAGCTGGCTGATCCTGACCCTGTCCAGATCCCCCAGCGCCGTCATACCACGATGCTAGAGCGCCCCCTCACCGAGCACGTCAGTCCCCTTGACGGCAGGCGCTAGCCGATCTTCGCTGGCGCCTTCGCCCCTGCGTCCGTGACGTAGTTCCCGCGGAAGCGCCTTGTGCGGGAATTCACAAGCCGCTTCCGCGGGAACGTGCTCTCATGCGTGTTGCCGATCGGGCATCACGTTCGCTGGGTGCTGTGGTGGGGAGCGGGCCGGGAGGAGCCGTCAGGCCGGTGTTCGCTGGCCCCCCGCGTCGTCCGGCGGGTGGAGACGGTCTGCCGGTCGCACGCGCAGGCAGCTCACTATGTGGCCGGGGTGAGCCCGGGAGTGGTGGCTGCGATCACCGGGTGGAGCACGGGTTGCTGGAGCCTGGTGACGTCGCCCGTGCGCTGTCGGACTGGAAAGCACCGGCCGACGCGGCGCTGTGTACCGTCCTGGGCCGGATCCGGCGGAGGCTCCAGGGGAATTTCCCCGGCCGTCACCGCCGCTGGACCAGATGTCATTCACCTGGACACTGAGTGACTCCATCGTCGGCTGGGCTGACTGCACGGTAGGTGACCAGCAGGTACGCGCCTGTATCAATGCCTCCGACGAGATGGATGCGTCCATTCCCGACGCCCAGCTGCAGAACCTCCGGTCAGCAATCAGCGGCCGCGGGTGCTTCCCCGGTCGGTGATATGGGGTGTTACGAGTTCGACCCGGGGCGGGCCGGCGTCCTGGGGGTTGACCATCCGTTGGACCAGGGCCTGGACCGCCAAGCGGCCCAGCTTGTTCGGGGACGTCTCGACCGCCGTGTAGGGAAGCGAGAACAGCTTCCCGAAGTCTTCTGAGAACGCCCCGACGACTGACAGGTCGTCAGGCACGCTGATGCCGCGCGAGTACAGGACGGACGGCAGCGCGGCTATCACGGCGTCATTGTGGACAATCATCGCCGGCTCCTCGCGCGCGTCAAGTATCTGGTTGAGCTGCTGGTTGACGGCGGGCTGCTGGGTCTCGCCGAAGTACGAGCGGACGCGGATGCCGTACGTCGCCGCCCGCTGGAGGGCGGCGTCCCTGAACCGCCACGCGTACGCGCCACCCCGCTCGTATACGTGCTCCCGCGGGGTGATCAGGATGAGCTCCCGGTGGCCACGTTCGGCGAGGTGATCGACGAGGATCCGGCCGGCCTCTGCGAAATCAAGATCGAAGACGTCGAAATCATCGGGAACGCGCGGCAAGCCGACCATGGCGCCCGGCTGCCTCATCTTGCGCATCACCGGCAGGCGCTTGTCCTCGTACGCCACGTTGAGCAGCATGATGCCGTCCACCATGCCGGAGCTGGCGATCCGCTGCACCGCGTGGGGCCCGTCGGCCTCGGTGACCATCAGGATGTCGTAGTCGGCTTCGCGCGCGGCATCGGAGATCGGCAGCACGTACTGCAGCATCGCCGGGGAGAACTCATCCTCGAAGAACTGCACGAACAGGCCGATGACCATCGTCTGGGACGTGGCCAGCGCCCGTGCCCCGGCGTGGGGCGTAAAGCCCAGCTCCGCGATGGCCACCTCGATGCGCTCGCGCGTCTGGATCGATATGCTCCGTTTGCCGGATAGCGCATAGGAGACTGTGCTCCGGGAGACGCCCGCGCGGAGGGCCACGTCTCCGATAGTCGGCACTTCGCCCGCCTTAGTCGAACCGATTCGATCATGGTAACGGCGGGCTTCCCGGTGCGCAAGACTCCTACTGGACTGCCTTGAGGGTCGGTATAAGCCAGTTCATAGCCGAAACACGGGGACAAGCAACCGAGTAGGGCCGACAGGAAACTTTCGCAGTAGTACGCAGGGGAACCGATTCGACAGGGCACGTCGCCAGCCCCGCGTGGCGGCCGCACCACGCACGGGCCTTTCTGATGTGAAAGCCGGCATGCCGTACCACTGAGCTGGCCCGGAGGACTGACGTGCCTGAAGAAGGGCTCGTGACATGTCCGCGATCGGAACCGATTCGATCGACCGCGCCGCGCAGCGCCCCCGATGCGCACGGAGTCCTGCCGCCGATACCATTCCTCCTGATAAAAACCTTTTTTCCATAACAAGATCGCATTGATCCGGCTAATGACCGGCCCGCACGAGGGGCTATGTAGCCGAGCGCGAGAGAACCGATTCGATTGATCTCAGGTATTGCGCGCCTGAACGAGTCCCGGCTACATTCCAAACACCGCGATGGCCATCGCCCGCACCGTCCGATTCCCGCCCCGTGGAGGACAGTGATGTCCAGGTCGCGCCTGCTGCCACTTCATGGCAGAACGGTCATCCGCCCGTCAAGACGCCGCGGCCGAAGGCCCAGGCCAATTCAGCACCGCGGCCGAAGGCCCAGGCCAATTCAGCACCGCGGCCGAAGGCCCAGGCCAATTCAGCACCGCGGCCGAAGGCCCAGGCCAATTCAGCACCGTGCGAGGAGGGTCACCACCCGGCTCGCCTGCGCCGCTGCACTGGTCGCCGGCTCCGCCGCCCTCGGAGCCGCCGTGACCGCGTCCACCGCCTCTGCGTCCACCGCGTCTGGGGCTTCCACCCTCGTGGTGCACGTCAACCAGCCGTTCCGTTCCGTCACCCACGTCGCCTCCGGCGGACTGTACGGGCTGGACACCGCCACGATCCCCGCCGACAGCCTCGTCGAGCCGCTGCACCCGAACACATTCGTCCAGATGGCACCCGGTGGCAAGCAACTCCCGAACGGGGAACCCGCACCGGGCGGGGACTCCCTGGTGGTCGCCCCGGAGGCCGCCAGAGCCGGGGCCAAGGTCGTGGTGCGCATGCCCGACTGGTATCCCAACTTCCCCTACAAGTGGGTCAGCTGGAGTAACTGGCTCAGCGCCGTGGACACCCAGGTGAAGGCCGTGCTCGCCGCCGGGGACGCTAACATCAGCGCCTTCGAGCTGTGGAACGAGCCAGACTGGACCTGGAACACCGCTGCCGCCGGCGCATTCGACACCGGCTGGGCGCGCACCTTCAACGAGGTCCGCGCCGACGACTCCAGCGCCGTCATCCAGGGGCCGAGTACCTCCACGTTCAACGCCAGCTGGATGACCACCTTCCTGACCGACGCGAAGGCCAGCGGCACGCTGCCGAACATCATCAGCTGGCACGAGCTCAACGGCTCGGCCAGCATTGCCAGCGACGTGGCAAGCCTGAAGTCGATCGAGTCCGGCCTCGGCATCAGCGCCCGCCCCATCGCCATCGAGGAGTACGCCACGACCAGCCAGGTCGGCGTCCCCGGCGCGCTGGTCGGTTACATCGCCCAGTTCGAGCGCGCCGGGGTGAACAACGCCGAGCTCGCCTTCTGGAACCACTACGGCACCCTCGGCGACACGCTCACCGACACCGGCGGCAGCCCGAACGCCGCCTACTGGCTGTACCGCTGGTACGGCCAGATGACCGGCAACATGGTCACCGTCGTCCCGCCGGGAACAGCCGGGTCCGGGCTTGACGGCGCCGCGTCCGTCAATTCCGCGGGCAACCAGGTCAACGTCATCTTCGGCGGCGGCAGCGGCTCGACGGCGGTCACCGTCAGCGGACTCGGCTCGGCGTTCGGGTCGACCGCGCACGTGGTCCTCGAGCAGACCGTGTCGGCGGGCCGCACCACCGCCGTCGCCGGCCCGCAAGTCATCAGCTCGGGTAACTTCACGATCAGCAACGGGTCCGTAACCGTCCCGGTCAGCTCGATGAACTCCGCCAACGGGTACCACCTGCTGGTAACCCCTGGCAGCGGCGCGGCGTTCGCCGGGACGTATGTGATCAAGAATGTGCACAGCGGGATGGCCCTGGCAACCTCGGGCGGCGGCACCGGCCAGGGGACGCTGGCGGTGCAAGCCACCGCGAACGGCAGCGGCACGCAGGCGTGGACACTGGTCCCCGAAGGCTCCGGCTTCTACGAGATCAAGAACAGCGCGAGCGGGCTGGCGCTCGGCATCCAGAACATGGGCATCACCGCCGGTGGCGACGCGCTGATCTGGGGAGACGACGGCTCGTCCGACCACCTCTGGCAGATCGTCCCGGCGGGCAGCGGCCAGTACAAGATCGAGAACTACAACAGCGGGCTGCTGCTCGGGGTGTTCAACGAGAGCACGTCGTCCGGCGCTCAGGTCCTCCAGTGGGAGGACAACGGTAGCCCCGACCACCTCTGGACCCTGACCGCGGGCTGAGAAGCCCGGTCCCCCGAAAACTACGCGCGGTGGCGGCAGCGGCCGACCGTTCGATCCGCCCGCGTGCCCGCATAGTCACGACGGTACAACGTTGGGTGGACGTGTAATCAGAGCGCGGCGCAATCGTGACCGGGGCAGCGGAACCGCGGATGGGTGCGGCTCCGTCACACCGCCATGCACAGGATTCAGGGAATCGTCACGCTGGTCGTGCTCCTTGGCGGCACCGCGCTGCTGGCCGGCTGCTCGGGATCGGCCAGCACTCCCGCCGCGGGATCAGCCGCGGGATCAGCCCGCGTGGCGCAGGGTGCTGCGCCGGCCCAGCCCAGCGCCATCGCCAGCGCCGACGCCGGCGGGGTGAATGGGAACGGCGCCAGCGCGGCGGGGGCGGGCGGGAAGAGCACCGGGGTGACCGCGCGGGTCGCGGGCAGCGCCATCGAGTACACCGCCTCGCTCAGCGTGCGGGTGCCGCGGATCGACGACGCGGTGACCGCGGCCACGCAACTCGCCGAATCGGCCGGAGGGTACGTCGCGAACGAAACCATGTCATCGGATTCGGGGGCCGCGGCGAACCTTCAGCTCAAGATCCCGGTCACTGTCTACCCGGCCACGCTCAGCCGGCTCGCGGCGCTGGGCTCGCGCCTGTCGGAGAGCCAGCAGGCTCAGGACGTGACAGAGCAGGTGGCCGACGTGAACAGCCAGGTCACCTCCGACCAGGCGGCCATCGCCCAGCTTCGCGCGCTGCTGTCGCATGCCGGGTCGGTCGGCGATCTGCTCACCGTGCAGAACCAGATCAACTCCGAGGAGTCGGACCTGGAGAGCATTGAGGCACAGCAGCGGGCGCTCAGCGGGGAGACCAGCTACGCGACCGTGGCGATGACGATCACCGGCCCGAAGCCTGCCGCGGTCAAGCACGCCAAGCCCAAGCCCAAGCCGCCGCCCGGCCTGGCCGGCGGCCTGTCGGCCGGGTGGCGAGCGCTGCGGGTCACCGTGTCCTGGGCTCTCGCGGTCGCCGGCGCCGTCGCCCCGTTCGCGGCCATCGCGGCGCTCGCCATGTTCGGCTTCTTCCGCGCCCGTCGCTGGGTCCTCCGCCGGAAGGCGGCCTAGGGACACAGCCGGAAGGCGGCATAGAGGCACAGCCGCAAGAAGGCGGCCTAGCGCGCGGACGCCGTGTGGACCAGGTCGGCCAGGCGGGCCAGCGCGTCGGGGTCGGTGTCCGGCAGGACGCCGTGGCCGAGGTTGAACACGTGACCTTCGGCGGTGCGGCCCCGGCTGAGCACATCGAGGGCGCGTTCCTCGATAACCTCCCAGGAGGCGAGCAGCACGGCGGGATCGAGGTTGCCCTGGAGCGCCTTGCCCGGCTCCACCCGGCGCACCGCCTCGTCCAGCGGTATCCGCCAGTCGACGCCCACCACGTCGGCGCCCGCCTCGCCCATCAGCCCGAGCAGCTCGCCGGTTCCCACGCCGAAGTGAATCCTCGGTATCGCCGCGGTTTCCAGCGCGCCGAAGATCCGGCTGGTGTGGGGCAGGATCGCGTGCCGGTAGTCGTCCGGCCCGACCGCGCCTACCCAGGAGTCGAAGAGCTGGATGGCCGAAGCACCGGCCGCCACCTGGATCTGCAGGAAGGAAATGGTGAGGTCGGCGAGCCGCCCGAGCAGCGCGTGCCACAGTTCCGGGTCGCCGTACATCATTGCCTTGGTCCGGTCGTGGCTCTTGGACGGGCCGCCCTCCACAAGGTAGGAGGCGAGCGTGAACGGTCCTCCGGCGAACCCGATGAGCGGACGTTCATCCAGCTCGGCGACCAGCGCCTGGATCGCCTCGGTGACGTAGGGCACGTCATCCGGCTCCAGCGGCCGCAGTGACTCCAGGTCCGCCGCCATCCGCACCGGCGGGTCGATCACGGGGCCAACTCCCGGCTTGATGTCGACGTTCACCCCGATCGCGCGCAACGGTACGACGATGTCGCTGAACAAGATGGCCGCGTCCACGTCGTACCTGCGCAGCGGCTGCAGGGTGATCTCGGTGATCAGGTCCGGCCTGGTACAGGAGTCGAGCATCGAGATGCCCTCCCGCACCCGCCAGTACTCCGGCAGCGAACGGCCGGCCTGCCGCATGTACCAGACGGGCGTATAGGGCACCGGCTCCCTCCGGCAGGCGCGTATAAACGGTGACTCATTCACCTGGGCGGCACTCACGTCTGGGATCGTCTCACATCCCGCGATCGAGCCCGACGGCAGACACGCCGCTCGACATCCCACGAATCCGCGCGACGCCGTGCCACTATCGGCAGCAGTGTCCGTCGTGTGAGGAGGTCGCCCGTATGTTGCAGCACTACGCGGATTATCGATACTGCCACGAATGTGGTGACGAGCGGCCGTTTGAGCAGTTTCACGCAGAGGACTGCCCGGATATGCCGGGCGACTGCCCGGAATGGGCCTGCACCGGCTGCGGCGCCGCACTGATCATCGGCTGGGCGGCGGGCGGATACATCAGCGGAGACAGCAAGTCCCGGGCCGCCTGAGCAGAGCGTTACAGCTATCGAGGGGCTCGCGGGGGAGGCTTCCCCCGCCTGATAAGCGAGGGGGTTGCGGGGGAAATCATCCTCCGCCTGGTGAGGATTGTGACATGGGGATGAGCGACACGTACGCTCAGGTCATGCGTTCGGTCACCGCAGCCGCTAATCAGGAGTTCGATGCCGCCGTGACCGATTTCCGCGCAGGCCTGGAGCAGGTGCGCGCGGCCGACGCTCACGCCGGACATTTCAGCTTCGAGGATGTGCCCGCGCCCAAACGGCTGGCTCCCCATGCGTATGCCGTCGCCGCCACGGTACATCTGGATCAGGACGAGGATCGTGACGAGGTCGCCTCGGGCCGGCTTGTGCTGCTCTACGATCCGGCGGGCGGGGAGGGCTGGTCGAGCGTGTTCCGGCTGGTCGCCTACGTCCGTGCCGATGTCGAGCCCGAGGTCGCGGCCGATCCGCTGCTGGGCGAGGTCGGCTGGTCATGGCTGACCGAGGCGCTCGAGGTGCCCGGCTACACCGCGGAGAGCGGAACGGTCACCCGGGTGATCACCGAGGGCTACGGCGCCAAATCCGATGAGCTGCCGACGACCAGCTTCGAGTTGCGTGCTTCGTGGTCGCCGGCTGGCAGCGAAAACGCCCTGGCTGACCATGTGACGGCCTGGTGCGCCTGCCTGGCCGCCGCGGCGGGGCTGGAACCTCCCGGTACCCGGGCCTTCCGCCGGGGACCGCCGAGGATCACTCCGGGCCAGTACCGCTGCTCGAGCCCCGTGACGGGCTGCCGCCCGTGATCGACACCCAGGCGGCGCTCACGACTGCCGTCGGCGCCCTCGCCCAGGGCACCGGGCCGGTGGCCGTCGACGCCGAACGAGCCTCCGGGTATCGCTACGGGCAGCGGGCCTATCTGGTCCAGCTCCGGCGAGCCGGGGCGGGCACGATCCTGATCGACCCGATCGCCTGCCCGGACCTGTCCGCCGTCGACAACGCGCTCGACGACGCGGAGGCGGTGCTGCACGCGGCCTCGCAGGACCTGCCGTGCCTGGCCGAGATCGGCTACCGGCCGCACCACATGTTCGATACCGAACTGGCCGGGCGGCTGCTGGGCTATCCACGGGTCGCGCTCGGCACCCTGGTGGAGGAAATCCTCGGGTTCCACCTGGAGAAGGGCCATTCGGCGGCCGACTGGTCGATCCGCCCGCTGCGCGAGGAACTGCTGCGCTACGCGGCGCTGGACGTCGAGGTGCTCGTCGATCTGCGGGACGCGCTGGCGGAACAACTCGCCGAGCAGGGCAAGACGGAGTGGGCCCGGCAGGAGTTCGAGGCGGTGCTCGCCGCCGATCCGCCTGCACCCCGCGCCGAGCCGTGGCGGCGCACCTCCGGCATCCACCGCGTGCAAGCCCGCCGAGGGCTCGCGGTGGTTCGCGAGCTGTGGACGGCACGGGACCGGATCGCGCAGGACGCCGACCTGTCGCCGCGCCGGGTCCTGCCGGATGCGGCGATCGTCGAAGCGGCACGTACATCGCCAGGGGCGCTGGCCGGCCATACTCAGTTGATGCGCATCTCGGGGTTCGCCGGCCGCTTCTCGCGGCGCTATGAGAGGGAATGGCTGACCGCCATCCGGCGCGCCCGGGATCTGGACGACGGCGACCTGCCCGAGCCGGCCGGCGGCATGACGTCAAACGGGCCGCCACCGCCCCATCGCTGGTCCGAGCGCGATCCGGCCGCGGCGGCGCGGCTCGCCGCCGCGCGCCAGGTGATCACCGCACTGGCGCAGGCGCACGGGCTCCCGGCCGAGAACCTGCTCTCCCCCGACGCCGTGCGCAGGCTCAGCTGGGAACCGCCGCGTCCCGTCGGCGCCGGCACCGTCGCCGACGCGCTCGCCGGATCCGGCGCCCGGCCCTGGCAGATCGAACTCACCGCGGAACCCCTCGCGGCCGCGCTGTACGACTCGCCCGAGTGAGCATGCACGTACTCGCCGCGGCCCAACCGCTCCCTGGATTCCTCCAGTCGGTGGAGGGGCCGCTCGATCACTACGGATACTGGGCGATCGCGCTCCTGCTACTGCTGGAGAACATCGGCATCCCGGTGATACCAGGGGAGACCGCGCTGATCGCGGGCGCGATCTTCGCCGGCACCGGCCGGGCCGGGCTGAACGTCGTCGTGGTCGGCGTCGTCGCGGTGCTCACCGCGTTCGCCGGCGCGGAGATCGGCTACCTCATCGGCCGGTTCGCCGGACGCGAGATCGTACTGCGTTACGGCAGGTACGTGCTGATCAAGCCCCATCACCTGGACAAGGCCGAGGCCATCGTGTCCCGCTACGGCGGCATCGTGGTCATCGCCGCCCGGTACATCGTGGGACTGCGCGAGGCCAACGGCATCATCGCCGGCATCACCCAGATGCGCTGGCACACGTTCTTGATCTTCAACGCGATCGGCGCGTGCGCCTGGGTGGCCACGTGGGTGACGATCGGCGACGTGGCCGGCGATCACATAGACACCATCTACCGGGACGTCAACCGGTACGCCCTGTACGTCCTGATCGCGCTGATCGTGCTGCTCGCGGCCTACATCGCCTACCGCCTGGTGCGGCGGCGGAGGCGGAGTCAAGCGGAGCGCGACGCTGCTCCGCGCTAATGGAGCGTGTTTTCCCAGCGCGATCAGCTCGCCCGCGGTCCCCGCAATCCGGCCGTCCGCGGCGTGCACGACCCAGAAGCCGCCCTTCGGGAGCCCCGGATCAGCGGCGGGACCCGCGCCGAGTTCCGAACAGGCCGCATCCAGAGCTACCGGGATGTTCTCCCGGTGCAGGCAGACGATCGCCGGCCGCCGCGCCCGCACCAGTGCGCGGATCAGCGGCACAGGGGTGATACCACCGCCCGTTCGTGCTAGAGCAGGGTCTTCCTCTACGGCGACGCCGGCCTGCGCGGCATAGGGAGCCACGGTCTGCGTACAGCGAAGCGCGGGCGAGCTGACTACCCGCGCGTGCGGCGCGAAGCAGGCCAGGAGGCCGGCCAGGGCCTCAGCCTCCCGGCGGCCGGGATCATCCAGGGGACGGATCGAGTCATCGATGATCCCCTTGGGTACCGCGCTGGCGTGCCGGAGGATGATCAGCGGGACGGTCTCCCGCGGTACGAGCCGGGACGTCACCTCCCGGTCATGCGGATAGCTCAGCCGGTCCGCGGCCTGGGGCAGGGTCAGCCAGGCGATGTCATCTATCTCATGGCTGGGGCCCGCCTCGTCGGCGGTCATCGCGGACCAGTAGTCGACGCGCTTGACCAGGCCGTGGAACAGGTATGAGACCGCGCCCAGCGGCGGCCCGAGGACGGGGCGCACGCTGGTTTCCTCGAGCGTCTCGCGTACCGCGGTGGTCAGCAGGTCCTCACCACGCTTGCGCTTGCCCTTCGGCAGCGACCAGTCGTCGTACTTCGGCCGGTGCACAAGCAGGATCTCGGGACCGTCCGGTCCCGTCCGCCACAGCACCGTGCCCGCGGCTGTGATAGCCGGATTGGCGAGAACCTCTCCCCCCAGCATCCTCGCGTCATCACTCATCAGAGCGGGCCCGGAGTTCCTTTACCAGAGTCTCCTGCACACCGCGCAGCGGTCTGCCTTCCTCGTCCCGGCTGTGCCTGATCCACTCGCCGTCGCCGTTCAGCCACCACGACGACGTGTCGTCGTCCATGCCGAGGTCGAGCAGGCTGCGCAACCGCCGGATATGGGTGGGGTCACCGATCTGGACCAGGGCCTCCACCCGGCGGTCCAGGTTCCGGTGCATCATGTCGGCGCTGCCGATCCAGACCATCCCTCCGCCCTCTTCCTCCCGGCCGAAAGCGTAGATGCGGGAGTGCTCGAGGAACCGGCCGAGGACGCTGCGCACCCGGATCGTCTCCGACAGCCCGGGGACCCCTGGCCGGAGCGCGCAGATACCGCGGATCCACAGGTCCACCGGCACGCCCGCCTGCGACGCGCGGTACAGCGCGTCGATCACCGTCTCGTCGACGAGCGCGTTGGCCTTGAACCGGATAAGGCCGGCCGGGCCGAGGGCCGCCTGCTCCTCGATCCGCTGGACTATGCCGTTGCGCAATTCCTCGGGCGCGACCAGCAGCCGCTCATACGACCTGGTCCGGGCGTAGCCAGTCAGGTGGTTGAACAGGGCGGTGATGTCCTCGCCGACCTTGGGGTCGGCGGTGAACAGGCCGAAGTCCTCATACAGCCGTGCGGTGGTGGGATGGTAGTTGCCGGTGCCGATGTGGCAGTAGCGGTTGAGACTTCCGTCCGCTTCCTCGCGGACGATCAGCGCCATCTTGCAGTGCGTCTTCAGCTCGACGAAACCGAAGACCACGTGGCAGCCCGCCTGTTCCAGCTTGCGCGCCCAGGTGATGTTGGCCCGCTCGTCGAACCTCGCCTTGAGCTCGACCACGACCACCACCTGCTTGCCCGCTTCGGCCGCGTCGATCAGCGCGTCCACGATCGGCGACTGGCCGCTGGTCCGGTACAGCGTCTGCTTGATCGCCAGCACACGCGGGTCGTCCGCCGCCTCCTCGATCAGCCGCTCGACGCTTGCCGAGAACGACTCATAGGGGTGCTCCACAAAGATGTCGCGCTCCGCGATCGTGGTGAAGACGCTGGTGTCGCGGGATAGCGCGCGGGTGGAGGGCACGAAGGCGGGATACCTGAGCTCGCCGATGTTCAGGTCGGCGATCGTGGACAAGCCTGCCAGGTCCAGCGGGCCCGGCACGCGGTAGACGGCACGGGGATCGACGCTGAGCTCGGTCACCAGCCGGTCGAGCACGTCGGCCGAGATCGACTCCTCCACCTCCAGGCGGACGGCCGGCTCGAACCTCCGCTTCACCAGTTCGCGTTCCATCGCCTGCAGGAGGTTCTCGGTGATGTCTTCGTCGACTTCGAGGTCCCGGATGCGGGTGACCCGGAACACGTGATGCTCGAGGACCTCAAGGCCGCCGAACAGGTCCCCGAGGTGCGCGGCGATGACGTCCTCGATCGGCACGAACCGGTACTGGGAGACCGCGAGGAACCGGGGCAGCAACGGCGGGACCTTTACCCGGGCGAACATCGTCATGTCGGTTCGCGGGTCGGCGATCATCACCCCGAGGTTGAGCGACAGGCCCGAGATGAAGGGAAACGGATGGGCCGGATCCACCACCAGAGGGGTGAGGACCGGGTAGATGCGCTGGCGGAACAGGTCGGCGAGGCTGTCGCGTTCCGCGGCGGAGAGCTCTTTCCAGCGGAGTACCTCGATGCCGTGTCCGGCCAGCTCGCCGGCGATGCGTTCGGTGAAGTCCCTGGCGTGCCGGACGGTGAGCTGCCCAGCGAACTCCAGGGTGTTCTTGAGCACCTGCTCTGGAAGCCTTACCCCGTTGCCTTCGGTCGGGAAGCCCGCCGCCATCCGGCGCATCAGGCTGGCCACCCGGACCATGAAGAACTCGTCGAGGTTGCTGGCGAAGATCGCGAGGAAGCGTACCCGCTCGAGGAGCGGGATCGATTCATCCTCGGCTAGTTCCACTACGCGCTGGTTGAACTTGAGCCAGCTCTCTTCACGATCCAGATAACGATTTGGCGGCAGGTCCTCCATACTGCTCATTCTCCCCCGCCCGGCTCAACGGGGAAACGTCTCACTTCTGCCTCATGCGTCTCACCTCTGCGTGCCGTGCGGCTGAGGGCGGCGAGATCCCGCAGCAGATCCTCCGCCTCCTGCGCGGTCCGGTCACGGAAGACAGCATGGACCCGCCGGCCAGCGGCGTCGGCATAGACCGAAGCCAGGCCCAACCTGCGCTGCACCGGGCCCTGCACGTACCGGACGCTCTGCACCTTCTCCAGCCGCATCCACACCGTCGTCCTGGTCAGGCGGCCGGTGACGGCGACCGCCATCTCGGCGTCGTGTCCGGCCGCGAGGAAGTGATAGCTGAGCGGCGCCTTGACGCGGGCGCTTCGCGGCGGCTTGCTCGGTGCGGGCGCTTCGTGACCGAGGGCGAGCTGGGCCAGGTACCGCGCCTCGGCCGTGCTGCCCACCGGGAGCAGGTCCTTCTTCAGATTGCGCGAGCCCTCGTCATGGCCGGCGTGCCCGGCCACGTCGACCCGCAGGCTGCACCAGCCGAACGGCCGCCACAGCAGCGGCTGCACCATGGAGACCGCCTGGATCCTCCGGACCGGGACGGTCTCCGCGACCGTGCCGAGCAGACCGCGCCGGATCCGGATGCCGTCGGGTGACAGCGCGACGGTGAACCCGAACGACGACGAGATCCGCCGCCACGTCGCGGTGGCCAGGCCAAGCGCGTATACCAGCAGGGACCCGAGCAGCCCGACGAAAACGTGCCATGGCGCCAGCGCCGCCACCACCGCCACCACCAGGGCGAGCGCGACGAAGGTGAGCCCGCCCCACAGCAGCGAGGCGGCGACGAGGCGGCCGGCCGGCAGCTGACTGACCGCCTGTTCGGCCGGCTCGGGAGTGGCCGGGTCGAGACCGTAATGGGCCGCGAGCAGCATGGCGCGGACGCTGGCAGCCTGCTGTTCGGTGAGATAGGCGAGCCGGCCGTCCGCGCGATCACTGGAACCCGCCAGCCTGATCCGCAGTTCGGCCAGGCCAAGCACCCGGGCGAGCAATGGGCGGACCACGTCGACGGCCTGGATCCGGGTGACCGGAAGCTGCTTCGAGTCGCGGCGCAGCAGCCCCGTCTCGATCCGCAGCGTGCTGCCGTCCAGCCGCCAGCGGGTGACGAGCCACCGTACGATCGCGGCGATGACCAGCACGACGACCAGGATGAGGTCCGGGATACGTGCCTGGTAACCGCGGTGCAGATTCTGGGCGAGGGTGATGATGAGGACGCTGAGCAGACCAGCCAGCAGGCGGCCGGCCTGGATCAGCGGCGACAACGGATGCAGGCGATGCCACTGCTCGTTCGGGCCGGGGGGTACGGTCACGGGATTGCCGGGGGGCTCGGTCACAGGCCGGCGGCCTTGGCTTCGCCGAGCATGGCGAGGCGGTCGCGCAGCCGCGCGGCCTCCCCTCGCTCCAGTCCCGGGATCCGCGCGTTACTTGCCGCCGCGGCGGTGTGCAACTGCACGGTGGCCAGCTTGAACCATCGCTCCATCGGCCCGGCGGTAACCTCGACGAACTGCATCCGCCCGTAGGGGACCACGGAGACCCGGCGGATGAGCACGCCGCGCGACACGAGCAGGTCTTCCTCGCGCTCCCGATACGCCCAGGAGCGGAACTTGCGATGCAGGAACACCCCGCTGACGGCGGCTATCACGAGCACCGCCACACCCGAGACCACGCCCAGCCCGGCACCACCGGCGACGCCCGCGCCCACGCCGGCCGCCAGCGCCGCGACAAGCCCTACCGCGATGATCTGAGCCCGCCGCATCCGCCACAAGCGGACCGAAGGAGCCATCCAATCGGTCCCGGTGTCTACCTGCATGACCAAAAGGTACACATAGGGGTCGCCCGGATAGTCACCGAGCCTGTTTGGGAGCGGGTCCCAACGACATCGATGGCGCCATCGATGTCGTTGGCACCGGACAAATCTCCCGCTCAACGTGATGAATGGCGCCATCGTCACGCTGCGAGGCGGGTTCACGGCGCAGAGCGGCGCGAGTCCGGCAATCCTATCCGCGCCTCTAGTAATGCGGGAAACCGGGTATGCCGGCTCGCGGCTGGACGGGCTCGACACTCAGGAAGTCGGGACCTTCACGGGAACAGGCCGGGATGCTGAGCGGCACCAGTACCGCACTGCCCGCCCGCGGCGGGTAGACCCGCAACCCAGGCACGGTGACTTGCCGGCACGCCGCCGAGCCGAAGCTGGCGGTCCGGGTGTAGCGGAGCATCGCGTGCGCGGTCGCCCCCGGCGCGAGCGTGACCACGTGGGGCCGGATGGAGGTGTCGAGAGTGGCCGGGCTGCCGATCTGCCGGTCTCCGGTGTAGGCCCAGACGCCGGGATAGCCGTACAGGCTGCACGTCTGGCCCGAAACGTTGGTGAATTCCAGCGTGTAGACCACGCTGGCACCAGCGGTACTTTCAGCTCTGATGAGCGGCCCGGCGCCGGAGTCGGCCGCTACGCCGAGCCAGGCATCCAGCCCGGCCGACCGGCATGCGGCGACCACCTCGACGAGCGAGGCCGGCTGCGGACGGGTCAGCACCACCGAGAGCGCGGCGGTGGCCGCGAAGGCCGCTACCGCCACGCCCTGCCAGGCCGTCCGGTGGTACCGCCTCATCCCGGGTCACCACGTATGGAGTCCGGCACGGTGCTGTCCCGGGCGGCTCCGCCAACCTCCGCGCCCACAGTGCTGGCCCGGGCGGCTCCGCCAACCTCCGCGCCCACAGTCATCGCGATCCCCCCCGGGGCAGACGTCATATGAACTAGCCCTATTTCATGTTTTAGTGCTATTAGCGGTTAATTCAAGGGTTTGTGACGTACTGCGCTTGCTGTGACGATGTGGAACGTAAGGTTCACGGCCTCAGCGGCCACGGTTCCGCTGCGCCGCAACCGTGACTTCCATCTGCTGGGAGCGGCCCGGCCGTACCGGTGCTCGGGTCGCAGATGTCCAAGATCCCGTGGCACTGGTCGCCGCGCTGGACCCGTCCCATCCGCAGGGCCGACCGCGCCCGGCCGACGCTGGGCCCGTTAACCGAGGCTCCGGCGGTAGCGCTAGCGCTAGCCAAGGCGGGCGGCGAAGGCAGCCAGGTCAAGCAGGCGAAGCGTCGCGTCGCACCATCGCTCGCCGGGCGGCCGGTCGTCGAAATGCCCCAGGCTCTCGTTCGCAGCCTCCAGGATCGCCCGGAGTACCCGCGGGTCCGCCGGAGCATCGCCCTCGAGGATCGCCGCTGCCCTGCGCGCCAAGGTCATACCGAGCGCACCGGCCAGGAGCATCCGCTGCAGGTGCTCGTCCATTCCGCTCCCCCTCGTCGTGCCGTTGTGGCCGCTGTCGCACACATAGTGCGGCAAGCCAGTGACATTTTGCGGTCACCAGACCTGTGAACTGCACGGAAATGCTCCCGTGGGACGGTTGCCGTGCCATTGAGGGCATTCGGAGTTAACCGGGTTTCGGCGTTGTGAACGGCCGCCGGGTTTGCCGGGATATGGCCTTAATATGACCCGGTAAGTGGACGGCGGCCGCGCTGGAAGGCGCGGAGGAAAAGAGCCTCCCAGAAGAAAGGGGGCCGGTTTCCGGTGCCTTTTCTTCCAGAGGGCTCCTATATTCCACAACGTGGCCGGACCGTTTGCCCGCTATGCGCTGATACGCGAAAGTTCACCACGCCGACGCGGAATTCTAGCGCAGGCGGAATGGCCAGTATGCCGCTAACGTGCGTTATCCGAGCACACCACTTGGGCGAACAACGGCCCTAAGGAGCCGCGAACGCAAGGGCTCAGCTGTCTTCGGGGCGGCAGGCGGACCAGATAGCGATGCTGCCAGGTAGCTTGACCCGCTCACCGCGGCCCAGCTCCTTGGCCAGATCTGATTCGGCCGCCTCGATGCGCAGCCATTCCGCGTAGGAGACCGGCCGCACCCCGCGTCCGGCCAGCACCGCCGCCAACGGCGACTCAACGTCACCCGCACCGGCGGCGCCAGCACCGGCACCGGCGGTAGCGCCCGCGGCGCCAGCACCGGCAGCGCCCTCCGCTTCCGGGTACTTGAGCAGCCCGGCACGCGGCACCGCAACCCCACCCGAGCCCGGCACCAGGTCCTCCAGCAGGCTCCGGACGGTCTCGGCGGCGTCGGACTTGTTCGTACCGATCACACCGGTCGGGCCGCGCTTCAGCCAGCCGGCCACGTACTCCCCCGGCAGCGGCTCGCCATCGGGCCCGAGCACACGGCCCGCGGCGTTCGGCACCACGCACGCCCGCGAGTCGAATGGCACGCCGGGCAGCGGCACGCTCTGGTATCCGACCGACCGCAGCACCAGTTGCGCGTCCAGGGTCTCGTACTCCCCCGTGCCTCCGAAGGCACCGCTGCCGTCGATCCTGGTCCGCTCCAGCGTGAGACCGCTCACCCGGTCGGTTCCGAGGATTTCGACCGGCCGCAACCAGAAACGGAGGGTCAGCCTGCGCGCGCCCGAGCCACCGGCGCCCGAGCCACCACTGCTACCGCCAGCCCCGGAGCCGGCAGAACCAGCCCAGCCCGAGATCGCGACCATGTTGCCGCGCACCCGCCGGTCGGATTCAACCAGCTTGACGCCCTCTCCGGCCAAGTCGAACGCGTTCAAATCGGCCTCGTCGGCGTGCACGACGACGTCGACACCGGGAAGCTCGCCGAGTTCCCGCAGTTCCTTGGTGGTGAACTTGGCCTGCGCCGGGCCGCGCCGGCCGATCATGTGCACCTCGCGCACCTTGCTCGCCTGGAGCGCCTCCAGGACCGGCTGCGGCACGTCGGTCGCATGCAGCTCGGCGGGATCGCGAGCCAGGATGCGCGCGACGTCCACCGCCACGTTGCCCACGCCGATCACCGCCACCGATTCGGCGTCCACGACGAACCGGCCCGGATCCACGTCGGGATGTCCGCAGTACCAGTTCACGAAGTCGGTGGCCGCGTAGCTTCCCGGCAGGTCCTCGCCGTTGATACCCAGCCGCCGGTCGCGCATCGCGCCGGTGGCGTACACCACCGCGTCGTAGGCGGACAGCAGATCCTCACGCGCAATGTCCTCACCCAGATGCACGCCGCCGACGAACCGGACGCCGGGGCTCTCCAGCACCTTGCGAAGGTACTGCGCGATTGACTTGATCGACTTGTGGTCGGGCGCGACACCATAGCGGACCAGGCCGTACGGGGTCGGCAGCCGGTCCAGCACGTCCACCTGAACCGAAGTCCCCACGGCGGCGGCCTGCTTGACGAGTGCCTCGGCGGTGTACAGCCCGGCGGGGCCGGAGCCGACTACGGCTACGTTCAGCATAAAAACGTACGCTACTCGACCACGGGCCGTTCCGCGGCATCCTCCACCGCCGCCCGCCCGGCGCCAGACCCGGTCTGCGACCGGAGCGCGACCGCCTCCGTGATCCGGCGGGCCAGATGCTGGGCGGTCAGCCCGGCCTCGTCGAGCACCTCTTGCCTGGTGCCATGGGACAGGAACTCCTGCGGCAGCCCGAACCCCTTCACCGGCACGTCCACGTCATGATCGCGCAGCAGCCGGCTGACCGCGTCGCCGAAGCCGCCGGCCCGTCCGTTGTCCTCAACCACCGCCACCAGCCGGTGGGAACGGGCGGCATCGATCACCGCCACGTCGACCGGCTTGGTCCACCGCGGGTCCACCACGGTGACCCCGATCCCGTGGCCGGCCAGCCGGTCCGCCACTTCGAGCCCGGTCAGCGCCATCGGCCCCGCGCCGAGCAGCAGCACGTCGGCGCCCAGTCCGGCAGCGGGCGAGCGCAGCACGTCCATCGAACCGAGCTTCGCGACCGCCTCGACCTCGCCGCCGACATTGCCCTTGGGGAACCGGACCGCGGCCGGCCCGGCAAAGCCGACCGCCTCGTTCAGCAGTTCCGCCACCCGCGTCGCGTCGCGCGGCGCGGCGATCCGCATGCCGGGGATGATCTGCAGGATCGACCCGTCCCACATGCCGTGGTGGCTGGCGCCGTCCGGCCCGGTGACCCCGGCCCGGTCGAGGACCAGCGTGACAGGGAGCTCATGCAGCGCCACGTCCATCAGCGTCTGGTCGAAGGCACGGTTGAGGAACGTCGAGTAGATGGCCACCACCGGGTGAAGGCCGCCCATAGCCAGCCCGGCCGCGCTGGTCAGCGCGTGCTGTTCGGCGATGCCCACGTCGTAGATCCGGTCCGGGTAGGCGGCCGCGAACTGGCCCAGTCCGGTTGGATGCAGCATCGCCGCGGTGATCGCCACGACGTCCGGCCGGCGGGCGCCGATCGCCACCATCTCGTCGCCGAACACCCGCGACCAACTCCCCGGCGCCGCGACCGACGGCCCGGGGAACTGGTGCAGGCAGTCGACCTCGTTCTGCTCCGCCGCCGGGTAACCGAAGCCTTTCTTGGTGATCACGTGCACGATGACCGGCCTGCCGTAGTCGCGGGCTCGCCGCAGCGCGTGCTCCACCAGCCGTTCGTCGTGCCCGTCGATGGGCCCGACGTACTTGATACCAAGGTCTTCGAACATCACCTGCGGCTGGAGGAAGTCCTTGAGGCCCTTCTTCGCGCCGTGCAGCGCGCCATACAGCGGCGGGCCGACCAGCGGGGTGCGGGACACCGTGGTCTTGATGTAGTCGAGCACGTTCTCGTAGTGCTGGCTGACCCGGATCGAGGCGAGATGCTCGGCCAGACCGCCGATTGTCGGCTGGTACGACCACCCGTTGTCGTTGACGACCATCACCAGCCGTGAGTCCTTCGCGGCGGCGATGTTGTTCAGCGCCTCCCAGGCCATGCCCCCGGTGAGCGCGCCGTCGCCAATGACCGCGACGACGGTCCGCGGCTCGCCGCGCAGCGTGTACGCCTTGGCCAGGCCATCGGCGTAGGACAGGCTGGTGGAAGCGTGGGAATTCTCCACCAGGTCGTGCTCGGACTCGGCCTGGCTCGGGTACCCGGTCAGCCCGCCGCGCTGGCGGAGCGTGTAGAACCGCGCCAGCCGCCCGGTCAGTAGCTTGTGCACGTAAGACTGGTGCCCGGTGTCGAACACGATCCGGTCCCGCGGCGAGTCGAACACGCGGTGCAGGGCGATGGTCAGCTCGACGACGCCGAGGTTGGGCCCGAGATGGCCGCTGGTCCTCGTCACCGTCTCGATCAGGACGTCACGGATCTCGCTGGCCAGGGCACTGAGCTGATCCTGGCTAAGTTCCTTCAGGTCCTCTGGGCCGTTGATCGACTCCAGCAAGGTCACGGCGGCTTCCCCTCGTTAGATGGGTCCCCTCGGCAGGTTGGTCCGAGTCTAAGGCCGTTACCCCGGCAACACCTGATCAGACACCGACACGCGCGTCGGGTTCGCGGCGGCCGGAAGAACCAGCGGCCGCGCCGCCAGCACGCCCATGACCAGTTCGGCGACCGCGATGGCGAGCAGCAGGGCGAACGGGATGTCCCACCCGCCGGTGGCCGAATGCAGCAGGCCCAGCTCGAGCGGGCCCGCGCTGGCGACGAGATATCCGACCGACTGGGCCAGGCCCGACAGCGACGCCGCGGCGGCGGAATCAGGCGCGCGCGCCACGGTGAAGAAGATCGCCAGGGCCAGGCATGAGCCCTGGCTGACGCCGAGCAGCAGCACCCAGCCAGGCGCCGATCCGAGCGGCGCCCACACCGACCCGGCCAGGCCGGCCGCGGTCCCGATCATGCTCGGGACCACGAGGGATCGCTGTCCGTGCATACGCTGGGCCAGCACGGGCACCAGCAGCGATGTGACCAGGTTCCCGGCGCCCATCAGCGCCAGCAGGTTGCCCGCGGTGACCGCGGTAGCGCCCCGATCCCGGAACATCGTCGGCAGCCAGGACAGCGCGGCGTAGTAGAGCAGGCTCTGCAACCCCATGAACGCCGTGACCTGCCACGCGAGCGCGTGCCGGTGAACAGGGAGCCTCGTTCCAGGGACCGGCGTGGTGATCGTGGGCCGGTGCGCCAGCTGCGGCAGCCACGCGACCGCGGCGACCGCGGCCGGGGCCGCCCACACGCCCAGAGTGAGCGGAACGGACTCGCCTGAGGCGTGATACAGCGGCACGCTGAGCAGCGAGGCGAGGATCGCCCCGGTGGACAGCCCGGACAAGAAGATGCCGATGCCGAGCCCGGCCCGCTCCGGCCAGCGGCGCTTGATCATGCTGGCCATCAGCACGTTGAGCAGCGCGATCGCGCCGGTCGCGAGGATGGTGCCGGGAAACAGCAGGATGCGGGGTGCCGCCGCGCGGGCCAGTAGCCCGGCGGCGATCGCGGCCAGCGCCGCCTCCAGTACCCGCTCCTCGCCGAACCGCCTGCCCAGCGACGGCGCGAAGGCGGCACCGACCCCGAAGCAGATCACCGGTGTCGCGGCGAGCAGCGACAGCACCGCCGACGACAGCTGCAGCCGGTGCGAAAGCTCGGGGAACAACGGAGGGAGGCTGGTGATGGGCGCACGCATGTTCAGCCCGGCCGCGGCGACCGCCACGGCGAGCAGCACGGCGCGCCGACCGCTTCCAGCGGCCGCTGAATACTTTGCCATCAGCAACTAAAGATATACACATTTATCACGAACGTACTGTGGTGCCCGTTCTGAGGCCCCCTACTCCCCCCCGCCAAGCCGCCCCCGCATCAGCCGCACAGACAACACCACCGTCACCCACCAGCCTCCAGCGCACCGTACCGACCCCCCCGTCATCACCGCCTCACCAGAAGCCCCAGGCCGCCGTACCGACACCCCCCGTCAGCACCGCCTCACCAGAAACCCCAGCCCATCGGACCCCACCGTCAACACCGCAACCCTCCCTCCGCAACATCCGTCGCCCGACATTTCACCATTTGGCCTTTTCGTCTCCGGCGGGTCATGGAGGTTTGGGGCCTTGCGGAAGTTTGGGCGCCGGTTTCCGGCGCCTTTCCTTCCATGTGACCCTTTTCCTCCACGGGATCGCTAGAGGGAGTGGGACGTATGGGAAATATCCACTTTTGTGATTGCAGGCGGCTGGCGGCGGCAGCGGGCCGCGGTTTCGTGGGGCTGCGTGGGTGAGGGGGATTCGTGTGGCTGTGGGGCGGCGGTTGTGGATGGGGTGGGTGGGGTGGGGGGGTGGGTTATGGGACTAGGAGGAGCTTGCCGGTGGTGCGGCGGGCGGCTAGGTCTTCCTGGGCGCGGCCGGCGTCGGCGAGCGGGTAGGTGGCGCCGATCCGGATGTCGAGTTCGCCTTTCGCGATCCAGGCGAACAGGTCGCCGGCTCGCCACTCCAGTTCCGGCCGGCCGGCGATGTAGTGCACCAGCGTCGGGCGGGTGAGGAACAGCGATCCGCCGCTGTTCAGCCGCTGCGGGTCCAGCGGCGGCACGGGCCCGCTCGCCGCGCCGTAGAGCACCATCATGCCGCGCCGCCGCAAGGCCGCGAGGCTGTCGTCGAAGGTCGCCTGACCGACGCCGTCATACACGACGTGCGCGCCCTGGCCGTCGGTGACCCGCGCCACCACATCGCGGAATCCCGCATAGCCGGCGAGGTGATCGGCGCCGGCGCGGCGGGCGAGTTCAGCCTTGTCACCGCCGGAAGTGGTGGCGACGACCGTGCCGCCGCGTCGCTTGATCATCTGGGTGAGGAGCAGGCCAACGCCGCCCGCGGCCGCGTGGACAACCGCCACGTCGCCCTCGCGGACCGGATAGGTGCTGTTGCACAGGTAGTGGGCGGTCATCCCTTGCAGCATGACGGCCGCGGCGACGCGCGGATCGATCCCCGCCGGCACCGGGACGGCGCGGTCCGCGGGCACTACCACCTGCTCCGCGTAGCTGCCCGGCACTCCGGACCAGGCAACCACGTCGCCCGCGGCAAGACCAGCGACGCCCTCGCCGACGGCGATAACCGGCCCGGCGCCCTCGGAGCCGAGCACGAACGGCGGATCCGCACGGTAGCCGGCACGGCCTTCCCGCTGGTAGATGTCCATGAAATTGATCCCGGCCGCGACCACCTGGACCAGCACCTGTCCGGGCCCCGGCCGTGACGCGGGGCGCTCCTCCAGGCCGAGCACCTCCGGGCCGCCCAGTCGCCGCACCACCACCGCGCGCATGCTGACTCCCTTCCTCAAAGAGGAGGCTATCGAGGCCGGGGGGAACCGTCCCCCCGGGACCCCCGCACCCCCCGCCTACCCCGGCCCACCTGGCCATCTGGCAAAATTTGAACGTGTTCAAATTTGTGATTTGACAGCAACCAGGCGAGCGAGCCTAGAATTGAACGTGTTCAAATAACTGGAACTCTGGCCAGGAGGCATGGCCATGGGGATCGTCGCGGTCTATGTGATCTATCTACTCATCAGCGCGCTGCTGACCGTCCTTACCGCGGTGGTCCTGGCTCGCAGCGGCAAGACGTTCCTGACCCATGTGTTCGGCGGTGACGCGGCACTGGGCCGGGCCGTCGCGACGCTGTTCGTCGTCGGCTCCTGCCTGCTCAACCTGGGCTTCGTGGTGCTGGCCATGCGCACGTCCGCGAGCGTGCAAGACACCCGCCAGGCGGTCGAACTGCTCTCGGTGAAGCTCGGCGAGGTGCTGTTGATCACCGGGCTGCTGCATCTGATCAACGTCCTGGTGCTGACGAGCGTGCGGCGTCGTACCGGTGGGCCGCCGGATCTGTGGCGTCCGGGCCGGCCGGGAGCCGGGTCGGTGCCGCCTTCCCTCCCGCCGGCCAAGCCGCGGGCATGACGGCTGAGCAAGGCCCCGGGCATGACGACCCAAACCGCTGACGAAGCGGCGCGCGCGGCCAGCACCGACGGCCGTACAGTGACTCTCATGGGGCTGGACGACGGGACTGAGCAGCCGCGCAGGGCCAAGGGGGAACAGACCCGCGCAGCAATCGTGGATGCGGCGCTGCGCCTGTTCCGTGAGAACGGTTACGAGGCCACCACGATGCGGGCGATCGCCAAGGAAGCCGGGGTCGCCACGGGGAACGCCTACTACTACTTCGGCTCGAAGGAAGAGCTGATCCAGGAGTTCTACGCGCGTAACCAGGCTGAGCACGCGGCGGCGTGCCGTCCGGTGCTCGACTCACAGACCAGGCTCGGGCCGCGGATCCAGGGCGTGCTCCGAGCGCTGATCGAAACCCAGGCGCCGTACCATTCGTTCGCGGCCAAGCTCTACAAGCATGCCTCGGAGCCCTCGAGTCCGCTCAGCCCGTTCAGTAAGGAGTCATCTCCCACCCGGGACGCCGCGATCACGCTCTACGCGGAGGTGATCGACGGCGCGCGGGTCAAGATTCCGGCCAGCGTGCGGGAGAGGCTACCCGAGCTGCTCTGGCTGTACTCGATGGGCATCGTCCTCTACTGGGTGCACGACACCTCGCCGGGCTGCGCCAAGACCTACCGGCTCATCGATTCGACGGCGCCGCTAGCGGAGCGCCTCATCCGGCTGTCCAGGCTCCCCCTGCTGCGCTCCCTCATCCGTCAGCTTCTCGCCGTCGTCGACGACGTCCGCGCGTAGGTCAGCTGGGCTTAGATCGGCTCGGCTTAGATCGGCAGGGCGCGGAGTCAGGGCGAGCCAGCCGAGCAGGCCGAGCGGATACAGGAAGTACCCGAAGCGCACATCGGGCCCCAGCGCGAACATCAGCGTCAGGCCGATGGCCATCCGCCACGCGGCGGCCCGGACGCCACGCGGCGGCCTGACCACCAGCGATACCGCGACGCCCAGGCCAGCGGCGAGCAGCAGGCCGACCGACAGGACGTGACCGGCCGTACCCATCTGCGTCAGCAGGTGCCCGGGAAGCAGGCTCTGCGCCGGAGTCGTGTACGTGGTGAGGCCGAGCGGGAACAGGACGGTGTCGCGGATCATCGCCTTCATCGCGGCCGGGTGGATGAGCGTGGCCGGCGCCAGCACCGCGATGAGCACCAGGGCGGCCACCAGGAGCGCCACGATGAACCGGATCGCGGTACGCAAGCCGTCGCGGCACCAGAACATCGCCAGCATGACCGGAATGGCCAGCCAGGCCGTGTCCTTGAGGACGCACGCCACCGCGAGCGCCACGCCGGCCCAGACCGCGTTGTCCGGTCTGAGCGGAGACCAGGGCCCGGACGGGCGGGCGGCGAGGGCCAGGGACAGCAGGATGAACGCCAGCACCGGCGGGTCAGTGGTGATCACCGCCAGGTTGAGCGCGATAACCGGCGACGCCACCGCGATCGTCGTAACGATCAGGACCATCCGGGGAGAGCGCGAGGGGTGTCCTGCCGTGGGGATCGCGATCCAGAAGGCTACGCCGAGCACCACCACCGTCGCCACCGCCAGCCAGACGCCCGCATTGCCGAGCAGCCCGGGCCAGCCCGCGGCGGCCGGCATGCCCGACAGCGCCATCACCGGCAGGTACGGGTTGTAGGAGAACCAGGACCGGACCTCGTGCACGGGGAGATAGGGCGAGCCGTGATGGACCAGCAGCTCAGCCGACCGGTCGATGACCTTCATGCCGTCTTCGAGCGGGAAGGCGACGGAGTTCCACAGCAGCGGCGCGACCAGCGCCAGCGCGATAGACACCACCAGGGGCGCGGTCCAGTCGCGCGTGCGCCACATCAGGAGCGTCGCGATCCCGTAGCCGCACACCGCCCAGATGGCCCACACCCGGTCCTCCCCGCCGGACAGACCGGCGGAGACAGCAGCGTACGCGGTGAATACGCCGTAGGCCGCGGTCACCCAGCGGCGGTCGAGAACGGGCGGCTGGTCCGAGCCCACGGGGTACTCAGTCAAGCCGAGGCGCCTGCCGGGTAGCGCCGGGCGATCAGCTCGTCACGGACTTCTTCCAGATGCGACTTCATGCCGATGGCCGGGCTTACAGCCGACGAGAGCGGCAATGTGACACCGGCGAGCACGTCGTCGGTGCGCGGCGTGGTCAGCGTGAGCACATCGCCGAAACCGGGCGCCGCCTGGTCCCGTGCGGTGAGCGACGGCAGGTTCCAGCGCTGCTCGACGGTCTTCAGGATCGAGGTGTGGTCCAGCGGCGTGCCTCCAGCCGGAACCCGGAACACGGTGCCCGGCGCGATCAGCGGTGACACCAGCACGGTCGGCACACGGACACCGAAGCGGTCGAAGCCGAAGCCGAACTCACCGGCGGTGGAGTCCGGCGGCGTCGCACCCCACGGCGGCGGAACGTGGTCGTAACAGCCGCCGTGTTCGTCGTAGGTGATGACCAGCAGGGTCTGCGGCCAGCCAGGGCCGCCGCGGAGCGCCTCGTACACGTCATGGATAAGCCGTTCACCCGCGGCCACGTTGTAGTTGGGGTGCTCGCTGTTGCCGGCTGTCCCCCAGCTCGGCTCAAGGAACGTGTACGCGGGCAGATTGCCGGCCGCGGCCGCCGCCTGGAAGTCGGTGAACAGCCCGAAGTGGGTCGCCGCGGCGGTGCTGATCTGCGTGAATGTGTTCTTGGTCAGCGCTTCCTTGTCATAGCCATACACCGCCCAGCCCTGACCCGCGGCATCCAGCAGGCCGAAGATGGTAGGCGAGGTGAACGTATGCGTCTTGTCGTCCATATGCCCCTGGCTGGTCGCCGCACACACGAAGGCCCGGTTCGGCAGGGTTTCGGTGGGCGCCGAGCAGAACCACTGGTCGCACACCGCATAGCCTCTGGCCAGCGAGGACAAGACGGGAAGCGCCTCGGGCGTGAAGCAGCCCATGATGTCACCGGCGATCGTGCCCGGCACGATCGGCCAGCCGGTCGATTTGCTCTGCCAGCCCAGCGTGTAAGCGAAGTTCGCGACATACCCCTGACAGGGAGCCACGGTGCCGGAGGCCGGCGCGTTGTCGCTGCCGTAGAGCTGGTCATTCGTCGCCATGTACCCTTCGCCGGGATCGGCGCCCGGCATCAGGTAGGCGTTCGGCGTGGTGGGCTCGATCTTGAACACCGTCACCGGCTGGCCAGTGGAGTCCGGATTGGACTCCGTGCCGGTCAGCCCCTCAAAGGGCTGGCCTGCCGGTGTCTGCTTACCGGGATAGAGAAACCCCAGCATGTGGTCGAATGACCGGTTCTCCAGCATCAGGACCACGACGTGGTTCACTGAAGCGAGGCTGTTCCCGTTGGCCATCGATTCCCTCTCGTCGCTGAAACCCTATCGCCCAGCGACACCTGAGGTGCCGTAGTCGGTTGCCAGGCCCGGAGCACGCCAGTACGTTCGTGGTCAAGGGGTTGTCCTTTAGCGGGGGCGAGCGGGCCATGCTGCTGATCCTCACCTCAGCCACCATCGGCGGGTGGCTTGTCATCTTTGTCATGCTGACGGCCGCCTCGCGGACGGTGCGGACGCCAGCGGGCGACGACAAACCAAGGACCGTCGAATCGCCGGCCGTGGTGAGCCTGCTGGCCGGCAAGCTCGACGCCTACGGATACCCGGCCACTCTGCTGGATCTGGCCGCGCGCGGGTGGCTGCGGCTGGAGCCGCGGCCGGACGGATCGGCGATGTGCGTGATCCCACCGCAGCGGCCGCAACAGCAGCTGACCGGCTATGAGCAGCAGGTTTACGCCCAGGTCCTGTCGCGGGCCGGTAACCGCAGCGACGTACCGGCCGCCGCGCTGTCGGACGGCTTCGCGGGTCCAGTAGCGGCGGGCAGGGTTCATACGGGCAGCGTCCAGGGAGGCAGGGCCGAGACGGACATGAAATCCGCGACCGACAGCTTCATGGCCGCGTTCCGGAAGGAAGTCATCGCCGATTCGCGCCGGCGCGGCCTTTCGCGCCAGCGGCTCAGCGAGGCGGCGGGCTGCCTGCTGTGGCTGGCGGCGGCCGTCCCCGCGGTCACCGGCGGCTTCGCCCTGCATGCGGCGCACGTCCGCGCGTACTGGATCCCGGTGGCCGGTTTCTTCGCGCTGTGCACGGTGGCTGGCATCGCGGTCAAGGGCGAGAAGCTGACCCCGGCAGGGCGGGCCGCGCTACGGCGCTGGCAGGCCGAATGCGCCAGATCCGGAACAGCGGTGGCGCGAACCGCGAACGACCGGCTGACAGCCTACGCCGCCGCGCTGGGCACGGCGCCGGCCATGGTCAGGCTGTTCGCCGGGCCTCGCGGCCAGCGCGGCAGGCCAGAAGGCCGGACGGTCTGGTCCAGCTACACCGGAGCCTGGCGGGAAATCACCATCGGTGAACCAGCGGGATGGCGGCAAGCCGGCGGCGCGATGATCGGGATCCTGGCCTTGATCATGCTCGCCCTGCTCCCGGCGACGATCGCCATGGCCGTGCTCACCAGCGGGACGCTGCGGGCGGTCGCCTTCCTCGCCATGGCTTGCGACGCGGTGATTGTTGTCCGGATGTTCACCAAGGGCGCCACCCTGCCGCGGTCGGCGGAATTCAACGGACGGGTGATCGAGGCGTGGATCGACGAGGAATCGGGCGAGAACAGCACGAGCTACATTCCCCGCATCGCGATCGACGACGGACTGCGCGACCGCGCGTGGGTATTCACCGTGTCCCGCGAGCAGTACGCGAGGTTCACCCCCGGCACCGAAGTGCGGGCCCTGGTGAACCCGCGTCGCAACCAGCTGCTGGAAATCGACCTGATTCCCGATTAGAGGCTCCGATGGCGAGTCGAGGCCTTGTAAGCCGCCGTGCGAGCCATCTTGGCGATCTTCTTGTCCGGGTGATGGCGGCCGATCACGGTCAGCACGTCCCTCGCCTGCGGGTGCGGCACCCGCGCCATCATCTCGAAGGCAAAGGTTTCCTGCCCGGACGGGATGGCCTGACGGAGCCGGTTCGCCAGCGCCACGGCATCAAGGGCCGAGTCGTCCGGGTCATCCCAGCCGTCGATGACGAGCGTATCGATGATCATCCAAGCGACGTCTTCGGGGTCGAGGTCGGGAAGTTCATCGCCGGCCAGTTCAGACAGGCTGGCCTTGGCGTAGGCGCGCAGCTGGATTTTGTCCAGGGCGTCACGCCACGCGGGCTCGGCATCCGCACCCAGTCCGGTGGCGACGGTTATCGCTACCATCCGAGAGTCCGTATCGGCGTCGGCGGCTACGGACAGCAGGTCTCTCGCCGCGGACTCGAGTGTGCGGTGCGCGAGCCATGCCGCGATCTCGGCCTCGAACTCCTCCCCGGACACGGCTGGGGCCATCGCGATCAGATCCTCGGCCGTCATTTCCTCGGCGGGCGGCAGGAGCGGAATGTCCACGCCGCTGTCGACGAACTGGTCCCGGAGCGCGGCCAGGCCCAGCGGTGTCAGCCGCGCCACCTCACCGTCCTCGCTCTCCAGTACCCGGACGGCCCCGAGATCGCCCATCTGCTCCAGCAGCAGGCGGGCCGGATCGCCGTGCGCGCGCACCCATGACTGCCATGCCTTCTCCGCCTGGACCGGCGGAAGCTCCTCTGTCGCCGCGTTCTTCATCACCTCGATGGCCTCGGCCACCGGGACGCCGTGGCCACGCTCGAGGAAGAGCATCACCGCCAAGCCGGCACCGTGCCCGTCGAAGTACAGTTCCTTGGCCCGGCGCGGGTCCATAGACGCCGCGACCTCCAGCGTGGTGCCGATGACCAGGCCGAACAGCCTGTCCCAGACCTCGAGCACCGCTTCGTCGTCGCCGTCGGCAAACGTCTCGGCGAGCTCGCCGGGAATCGCATGGGTTTCTCCGTCGTCCAGGTCGACGAACCCGGCGTCAAGAGCCAGCCGCCACAGGTACGCCAGCCGCCCCGCGGACATGCCCGTCACGGTGGCGGCTTCCGCCGCATCCGCGCCGGTGAGCTCGGCGTTCTCGTCAACTGCGCGCCCGGTGCCCAGCCATTCGGCGAGCGCGCGGAGCCGCTCGATCATCGGAGCGGTGCGCGCCAGGCCAGCCAGGTCGGCCATCGGAGGCAGCCGTAGCGGCGGCATCTCGTCCGGCAGATCGAACGCGGCCTTGAGGTCAATCAGGTCGCCAAGGCCGTCGTACTCGGCGTACTCGCCGTAGTCGTCGCCGTACGGTGCCATTGGCGCGTCGAACACGTCCTTCGCCATGGCCCACCACCCTAATGGCTTCGGGATTCACCGGCCGCTTCCGCCCTTGCCTTGCCGAACGCCCGTTTCATTCCGTTTGCCGGTGTACGCCACCGTGCTCGCGCGGTTGTTTCGGGCCTCGTGGTGCTTTTTGTGTACCCCGCTACCCAAAAAGCACCGCGAAGCCCAAAAGCACCACGAGAATTGCCCGGAATGCCCGTTCCCCCGTTCCCGCAGCCCCTCACCGGCCCGGCCGCGCGGAGACCGGCCCCACGGCAATCGGCCGGACTCGGTGCGGCAAAACGGTCACCTGGTGTGACCGGCCCAGAGGTGAGGGCCAGGAACGGGTGGCGTCAGTCGCCTGCCGAGTCGCGGGCACCGCGTACCGCGGTGATCGTGATCCCGGCCGCGAACACCAGCGCGGCACAGATCGCCGCGCCCCGGTCGTGCGGCGGGCGGGCAGGCCAGGTCCACGGGGAGGTCCATGCCTGGAGCAGTGCGACCTCGGCGATCACCAGATACGCCATCGGCCCGATCCAGGCCAGCGCGCCGCCGATCACGGCGGCCAGCAGCAGGCCGATGCCCGCCGCACCGGCCACGTTGCGCACGATGGCGAGGATTCCACCGGGCAGGCTCTCCCCCGCCGCTCCGGCACCGAGCAGGCCGATGGCCGCCGCGGTGAGCCCGAGCGCGGTGCCCAACCGCAGCCAGGGCAGCCACCGGCCGGTGGCTCGTTCCGGCTCGCCGAACGGACTGTAGGTGGTCACCGCGATGACCGCCGCCGTTCCGATCTCGAATAGAGCCGGGAGTTGCAGCGCGGCGTTGCCGCTCCCCGGCCCCCAGTGCCACACGAGCGCGGCACGTAGCACCGCGCCGCACACGGCCAGCGCGATCAGGGCCACCGGAACCCGGCGGCTGAGCAGATGCAGCCACACCAGCCGCAAACCCGCGGCCTGCCGGGTCAGCCCGGCCCTGGGCAGTGCCGGTGCGCCGGTGGCGATGGTCATGGCACCTCCACCAGGGTGATGTGCCCGGCCCGCAACGCGGGCAGGTAAGTGGCGAGCCAGGTGCGGCGGGCAACGCGTGAAAGCGCGGCGAACCGCGCAGCCGCATGGGAAATCGCTGGTGATGCCTGGCTGAGGGCCGCGGAATCAGCCCCTTGGACGCCAGCCGCCGTCAGCAGGCCCGATTCGACGGCCTGCTGGGCGGGGGTGCCACCATTTCCTTTGGCGGCGGGCTGCCCGCCGATGAAGAGAGTCACAAGCGTGGTGTCCAGGTCACCGATGAACGAATGTGACGTCGCGGGCAACGCGAACCGGAATACCGCCGGGCTGCCGCTGATCAGCGCGCCGACGTCACCCGCGTCGCTGCTGGCGATCTGATCGGCGCGGGCTGGTGCGCCCGGCAGGCCCGCGACCTCGCTGAGCACGGGGTCAAAAGCGGTCACCAGATCGGCCAGATAGGCCCGGAACGCCGGGTGTATGCATACGACGCCAGAACAGGCCGGCGTATATCCGATCGGCCCATCGCCGGCCGCGTCGTGCAGCGCCGGTATGACCACTCCGGTCGGCCGGACGCTGGCGGTCCCGGTCAAGCCGACTGCGGTGCCCGCGGCCGCGAGGCCGACCACGGTGACGGCGGCGGCTGACCGGCGCAGCCACGGCCCGCCCGAAGAGGCCGGCAGGCCAAGCGCGCCAGCCGCCGCGATGCCGAGCCCGATCAGGAACATCAGCTGGATGACCGCGAGATCAGGCGGGTTGCGGTAGAAGACGCCGATGTCAGAAGGAGGGATGCCGTCGGCCCCGGAGAGCAGCGCATAGGGGTTCGTGCTGTGCGAGACCCCCATCAGGGCGGCCATTCCCACGGCCAGCGCAGCCAGTGGCACCGTGAACCGGCTCGGGATGAACATCCCGGCGGCGAACCCGAGGGCACAGCTGACGGCCAGGCTCGCACCGCCGACCGCCACCGGCCACCAGACCGGGCCGCCCCACGTGGCCTGCCGTGCGGTAACCCCATACAGAAGCGCGACCAGGCACGCGTATGCGACAAGCATCCAGCAGGTAGTGGCCGCGCAAGTGGCCAGCTTGCGTGCCCAGCCCGGCCGCGGTGTGGTCGTCACCATGTCTGTGGTGCGCCGCCGGGCCTCCCGCGACCCCATCCAGGCCGCGGCCCCGGCCCCGAACGCCACCAGGGGCAGGAAATGATCGAGCATGACTGACGCGCGCAGGTTCCACACCGGGGCGTACTCCATGCTCACCTGGTAAGGGCTGAACCCCATCAACGCCCCGAGCGGCAGCAGCAGCCACACCATCGGGTTGCGCCGCAACTCCAGGCGCAGCAGCCGTCCAGCCGCCGCCAACGGGCGGGCCCGGACCCGCGGAACACGAGCTCGTAGCGAAATCGAGGCAGTCGTCATGGGATCTGCTCCAGGGTGATGTGACCGGCCCGCAGCGCGGTCAGGTGGGCGGCCAGCCAGGCGTGCCGGACGGCACCCGGCAGGGCGGCGAACCGCACGGCCGCCTCGTACACCGGTGAGCCCGGTGCCGGGCCTGGCACCCCGTTGCCGGGCGCTCCGACCACGGCGGGCCACCACAGCGGGCCGCCCCAGGCGCCCTGCCGGGCGGTGACCAGGTACACGACGGCCACGCACCCCACGTAGGCGGCCATCGCCCAGCAGGCGGCGCCGGCCCAGGCGGCGAGCTGTCTCGCCCATCCCGACCACGCGGTGCCCGCCACCAGGTCCGCGATCTTCCGGCGGCCTTCGCGTGTGCCCATCCATGCAGCCGCGCCTACGATGAACGGCGTGAAGTCCGTCAGATCGGTCTCCTGCATGGTCATGCCGCGTCGTCCCCGGCCGCTACCCGGGCGACCAGCGTGTCGTCGTCCATCGCATCTCTATTGCATCCGACGGACGTCCGGTTCATGCAGGTTCGGGCCGAGACACCAACGCCGTTCGTGATATAAGGATCTGCCTATCACCACGGTCGCCTGCAGGTCCGCCGAGACGGCCAGGCGCGGGGTGAGGCCGGCCGCGGCGAGGACCCCCACGGCATGCGGAGCCTGCCGCTCGCTGGTCTCGGTCAGCAGGTGACCGCCGGGGGCGAGCCAGCCCGGCGCTTCGACGGCCACCCGGCGCAGGACGTCGAGCCCGTCCGCGCCGCCGTCCAGTGCCACCCCGGGTTCGTGTGCGCGCGCTTCCGGCGGAAGGAAGGCGATCTCGCCGGCCGGGACGTACGGCACGTTGGCGGTCAGGATGGTGACCCTCCCGCGTAGCCCGGCGGGCAGCGGCTCGAACAGATCGCCCTGGTACACGTGGCCGGGCACGTTACGCCGGGCGCAGCGCACGGCGGCCGGGTCGATGTCGGCGGCGTGCACCTCGGCCGGCCGCCCCCAGGCGGCCAGCGAGGCGGCCAGCGCGGCGGCGATCGCGCCAGCGCCGCAGCACAGGTCCACGATCACGTCACCAGGCGCCGCCAGAGACAGCGCCTGCTGGACCAGGAACTCGGTGCGGCGGCGGGGCACGAAGACCCCCGGCTCGAGGGCTATCCGCAGCCCGCAGAACTCGGCCCACCCGACAACCTGCTCGAGCGGCAGGCCGGCCACCCGGCGGTCAACCATCGCGTCGAGTTCGCCGGGGGTACGGGCGGCCTCGGCCAGCAACCGCGCCTCATCCTCGGCGAAGACACAGCCCGCCGCCCGCAGCCTGCTGACGATGAGCGTGAGCGAGGGGGTCATGGGCCCTCAACACTACACTGCTGACGAACCCATCCGAGGGACCTGACTGAGGGGGGACGGAACTGCACTTCGTCATCGTGGCCGTGACCACGTTCGCGCTGGTGTTCCCGGCCGAACTGCCGGATAAGACGGCCATCGCCAGCCTCATCCTCGGCACCCGGTACCCGCCGTCCTGGGTGTTCGCCGGGGTGGCGGCGGCGTTCGCGGTGCACGCGGCGCTGGCCGTGACCGCGGGCAGCCTGCTCGGGTTGCTGCCGCACCGTCTGCTCGAGGGCATCGTCGCGGGCCTGTTCGCGCTGGGTGCGATCGTCCTGCTGCGCGGCAGGCACTTCGAGGAGCCGGCGGCCGCCGACACGTCGCCGGTGTTCTGGCGGGTCGCCGCGACCAGCTTCGCGGTCATCCTGGTCGCCGAGTTCGGCGATATCACCCAGATCGTCACCGCCAACCTGGCCGCGCGCTACCGGGATCCGCTGGCCGTCGGCGTGGGCGCGCTGGTCGCGCTGCTCGCCGTTGCCGTCATGGCGGTCGGCGCCGGGCGGACCATCATACGGTTCCTTCCCGTCATCTGGCTCACCCGCGCCGCCGCCCTGGCGATGCTGATACTGGCCGGCTTCAGCATCGTGTCCGCGATCAACGGCTTACAGCAGCGACCGGAGCACATACTGCATGATGCCGCCGTGCCGGTAGTACTCCGCCTCACCGGGGGTGTCGATGCGGACCACGGCGCGGAACTCCTTGTCGTCCGCGGTTACCGTCACCTCGCGGGGAACGGAACCAGAGTTCATCGCTTCGATGCCGGTAATCGAGAAGGTCTCCTGGCCGGTCAGGCCCAGTGAGGCCGCCGACTCCCCCGGCCGGAACTGCAGCGGCAGTACCCCCATGCCGATGAGGTTCGACCGGTGGATGCGCTCGAACGACTCGACCAGCACGGCCCGGACGCCGAGCAGCAGCGTTCCCTTGGCCGCCCAGTCGCGCGACGATCCGGACCCGTACTCCTTGCCGCCCAGCACGATCAGCGGAGTCCCCGAAGCGAGGTACTCGCGGGACGCGTCGTAAATCGACATCTGCTTGCCGTCCTTGACCGTGACGCCGCCCTCGGTGCCCGGCGCGAGCTGGTTCCGCAGCCGGATGTTGGCGAACGTGCCGCGGATCATCACCTCGTGATTCCCCCGGCGCGACCCATAGGAGTTGAAGTCCCGCCGTTCGACACCGTGCTCGACCAGGTACGACCCCGCTGGTGACGAGGTCTTGATCGCGCCGGCCGGCGAGATGTGGTCGGTGGTCACCGAGTCGCCCAGCTTGGCCAGCACCCGCGCGCCATCGATGTCACTGACCGGCGACGGGTCCCGTGACATCCCGTCGAAGTACGGCGGCCGGCGCACGTAGGTGGACGCCGGGTCCCATTCGAACGTGTCGCCGGACGGGATCCGCAGCGCCCGCCACTGGTCGTCGCCCTTGAACACGTCGGCGTAGTCGCGGGTGAACATCTCGGCGGCCACCGCATCGGCGACCACGGACGCCACTTCGGCCGGCGACGGCCAGATGTCGGCCAGGTACACCGCGTTGCCGTTGGCGTCGCTGCCCAGCGGCTCGTTGACCAGGTCGATGTCCATCGTCCCGGCCAGCGCGTAGGCGACCACCAGCGGCGGCGAAGCCAGGTAGTTCATCTTCACGTCCGGGTTGATCCGGCCCTCGAAGTTCCGGTTGCCGGACAGGACCGACACCACCGCGAGGTCGTTCTCGCTGACCGCCTCGCTGATCGCGGGCGGCAGCGGCCCGGAGTTGCCGATGCAGGTGGTGCAGCCATAGCCCACCAGGTTGAAGCCGAGCTTGTCCAGGTACGGCACCAGGCCCGCCCGCTCGTAGTAGTCCATGACGACCTTGGACCCGGGCGCCAGCGTGGTCTTCACCCATGGCTTGCGCGCCAGCCCGCGTTCTACCGCCTTCCTGGCCAGCAGCGCGGCGCCGACCATCACCGACGGGTTGGAGGTGTTCGTGCACGAGGTGATCGCCGCGATCACCACGCTCCCGTGGTCGACGCTGGTCGTCGTGCCGTCTTCGAGGGTGACCTGGACCGGGTCCGACGGCCGGGATGTCGAGTCGATGGCGACCGGATCCGAGGCCGGGAACGTGCCGGCCACGCCATTGTCCAGGCTTGCACTGGGCACATAGTCCGGCAGGACGCTCCGGAACGCGTTCTTGGCGTCGGCCAGCGCGATCCGGTCCTGCGGGCGCTTCGGCCCGGCGATGGACGGGACGACCGTCGACAGGTCGAGGGTCAGCTCCTCGGAGTACCGTGGCGTCGCCGCTCCGGCGTCATGCCAGAGTCCCTGCTCCTTGGCGTACGCCTCGACCAGGTCTACCTGCTCCGCCGGACGGCCGGTCAGCCGCAGGTAGTCCAGCGTGGCCGCGTCGATGGGGAAGATGGCGCAGGTGGAGCCGAACTCGGGCGACATGTTCCCGATCGTCGCCCGGTTCGCCACCGGCACCGCGGCCACGCCGTCTCCGTGGAACTCCACGAACTTGCCGACCACGCCGTGCTTGCGCAGCAGCTCGGTGATCGTCAGCACCAGGTCGGTGGCGGTGGCCCCCTCGGTGAGCTCGCCGGTGAGCCGGAAGCCGACGACCCTGGGAATCAGCATCGAGATCGGCTGGCCGAGCATGGCCGCCTCCGCCTCGATACCCCCGACTCCCCAGCCGAGGACGCCCAGCCCGTTCTGCATGGTGGTGTGCGAGTCGGTCCCGACGCACGTATCGGGGTAAGCGCTTCCGTTGTCCCGATTTGTCATGACAACTCGGGCGAGGTGCTCGATGTTCACCTGGTGCACGATGCCGGTGCCCGGCGGCACGACCCGGAACTGGCTGAACGCCTCCTGGCCCCAGCGCAGGAACTGGAACCTCTCTTTATTGCGGCCGAACTCGATCTCCACATTCCTCGTGAAGGCATCGGGGCTGCCGAACACGTCGGCCACCACCGAGTGGTCGATGACCAGCTCGGCCGGGATCAGCGGGTTGATCTTCTTCGCGTCGCCGCCGAGGCTTTCCATGGCCTCGCGCATCGCGGCCAGGTCAACCACGGCCGGCACGCCGGTGAGGTCCTGGAGGATCACCCGGGCCGGGGTGAACTGGATCTCGGTGTCCGGCTCACCGCGCGGGTCCCATTCCCCCAGCGCGGTGATCTGCCCGGGGGTGATGTTCACCCCGTCTTCGTTGCGGAGCAGGTTCTCCAGCAGGATCTTCAGGCTGAACGGCAGGGTCTGCGACCCCTTCACGGCGTCGAGCCGGCAGATCTCGTACTCCCGGCCGCCGACGTTCAGTGTCGCCCGGCTCCCGAAGGTGTTCGCAGTCATCGTCCCTGATTCTCCTTGCTAGCCCGTGCGTACACCCTACAGTATCTCGATATCAAAATACTTTAGGACCCATTATCCCGAACGGCTGTGGTGCTTCACCCACAGACCGTCCACCAGGGGGGACGAGCGGCTAAGCGTGCCCGATGGCGCCATCGGGCACGCTGGAATCGGGCAATTCGCTGTCGCGAGCGGCACCGATGGTGCCATCGGCATACTCGCGGCGGGGTCAGGCGGTGGGGTCGCTGATCAGCACTGGGGTGTCGAGCACCCGGTCCGGGCCGACGGCGCGCTCGGGGCCGGTCAGCGTGAACGACCCGCGCAGCGGCAGGTGATCCGACGCGCCGCCCACGCCGAGGAGGATCTCCCCGGGTTCGACGATGCGGCGGCCGGCCAGGCCGTGGAACGCGGTCCGGTCGGCGTGCAGCCGGAAGGTGACCCGTCTCGACTCTCCCGGTGACAGCGGCACCCGGGCGAAGCCGGCCAGCCAGCGTACCGGCCGCACGACCTGCGCTACCGGGTCGCTCAGGTACAGCTGGACGACCTCGCTGCCGGCCCGGTCGCCGGTGTTGCGCACCGTGCAGGCGATCTCGGCCATGCCGTCGGTGGTGATCTCGCTGGGAAGGCCGAGATCGGAGTACTCGAAGCTGGTGTACGACAAGCCATGACCGAAGGCGTACAGCGGCGTCGGATCCGCGGCGCTGCCGCTGTGCTGCGCGGCGAGCGGCGACCGCAGGTATGGCGAAGGCTGTCCCGCCGGGGAACTGGGCACCTCGACCGGGAGTTTGCCGCTCGGCACGACCCGGCCGGTCAGCACGCCCGCGATCGCGCAGCCGCCTTCCTCGCCCGGGAAGAACGCCTGCACCACGGCGGCGAGATCGCCGGCCACTTCGCCGATCGCGTAGGGCCGGCCGGTGACGAGCGCGGCGACGACCGGGGTCCCGGTGCCGATCAGCTCAGCCAGCAGGTCCTGCTGCACGCCGGGCAGCCGGAGGGAGGTGACGTCGCAGCCCTCCCCCGACGTGCCCCGGCCGAACATGCCCGCCTCATCTCCGATGACGGCCACCACAACGTCCGCGATACGGGCCTGCTCGACCGCCGCGGCGAATCCGGACCGGTCGGCCGAGCGGACATCGCAGCCGGGCGAGTATGAGATCTTTGCCTGCGGCAGCTCGTCGCGCAGCGCGCCGAGGACCGTGGTGACGTCGAGACCGTCCGCCGCCTCGGGGTGTTTGCCGCTCAGATGGCGCGGCATGCTGTAGCACCCGAAGAACGCCAGCCGGTCGTCGGCGAGCGGGCCGGTGACCGCGATGTTCACGGTATCGGTGTTCGCGGCGCGGCTGAGCGGCAGCACACCTGCCGGGTTGGCCAGCAGGATCACCGACTCCTCGGCCAGCCGGCGAGCCAGCTTCCGGTGCGGCGCTGGATCGAGGTCGATCGCCGCCTGCCCGTCGCCCACTTGCCCGTCGCCGGGCGTCGCGGGGATGGGAGACCAGCCCGGATCGAGCATGCCAAGCTCGCACTTCTGCCGCAGCACCCGGCTGACCGCCCGGTCCACGGCCGCCGGCGGCAGCCGTTCGTCGCGTACCGCCGCTGCCAGCGGCGCGCCGTAGCAACGGACGCTGGGCAGTTCGACGTCCACGCCGGCCGCCAGGGCGAGCGCCGCGGCGTCCGCCTGGGTCCCGGCCACGGCGTGCATGAGCTCGAGGAACGACACGGCGAAGTAATCCGAGACCACCACGCCGTCGAACCCGAGTTCGTCCCGCAGTATCCCGTCGAGCAGTTCGTGGTCGCCGGTGGCTGGTATGCCATCCGTGTCGATGTAGGTCGGCATGACGGCGCGGGGAGCGCCGAACCGCAGGGCCATCTCGAACGGCGGCAGGATCACGTCCCGGAACTCTCGCCTGCCCATCGACACGGGCGCCATGTTCCGCCCCGCCCGCGACGCCGAATAGCCAGCGAAATGTTTCAGGGTGGCATGCACTCCGGTCGACTGGAGGCCGACGACGTAGGCGGTGCCGATCGTTCCCACCAGGTACGGGTCCTCGCCGATGGTTTCCTCGGTCCGGCCCCACCGGGCGTCGCGCGTCACATCGAGCACGGGAGCGAGACCTTGATGCACGCCCACGGCGCGCATGCTGGCGCCGATCGCGGTCGCCATGTCCTGGACGAGGCCGGGGTCGAACGAGGCGCCCCACGCCAGCGGGGTGGGAAAGATGGTGGCCTTCCACGCGGCGAAGCCGGTCAGGCACTCCTCGTGCGCGATCGCGGGCAGGCCGAACCTGCTGGCCGCCATGATCCGCGCCTGGAGCCCGTCCAGCGCACGGATCCCGGCGCCTACCGCCACCGGCCTGGTGCCGAAGACCCTGGTCAGCTGGCCCATGCCGTGCTGGATGAGATCATCTAGCGGCGGCAGGTCGGTGATCATTTCGTCCTGGATGGGCGCCACCCCGCCGTCCTCGCCGGCGGCCCCCATCCAGATGCTGGCCAGCTGAGCGAGCTTCTCCTCCAGCGTCATCTCGCCCAGCAGCGCCGCGATGCGCTCGTCGACGGGACGCGCCGGATCCCGCCAGACGGGTTCCTGCCAGGCCGGCGCCGTCTGGCGAGCGGTCGGCGCGGTCATCGCGCCGTCCCGGCGAGAGGCCCGGCCAGATCCGGCGTCGCGGTCCCGGCGAGCGGCGCGGTCGACTCACGCACGATCAGCTCGGTGGACAGCTCCACTCTCCTGCTGCGTGGCGGCACCCCCTCGATCAGGTCGCTGAGGATCTGCGCCGCGGCACGGCCCATCTCGGTGAGCGGCTGGCGCACGGTAGTGAGCGGCGGGGACACCCAGCGGGCCACCGGCAGGTCGTCGAAGCCAACCACGCTCAGGTCCTCCGGCACCCGGAGCCCGCGCTGCCGCGCCGCCTCGTACACGCCGAACGCCTGCTGATCGCTGCCGGCGAAGATCGCGGTGGGCGGGTCGGACATGCTGAGCAGTTCGATGCCGCGCGAGAAACCGCCCTCGTGGTAGAAGTCGCCATTGCGCACCAGCGCCGGATCGAACCTGATTCCCGCCTTGTCAAGCGCCGACCGGTAACCGTCTACGCGAGCCCGGCTGCACAGGTAGTCGGGCGGCCCGGCGACCGCCCCGATGCGGCGGTGACCGAGGTTGATCAGGTGCTCGGTGGCGGCCAGGCCGCCCGCCCAGTTGGTCGCTCCCACGCTGGGCAGCTCAGGGTCGGGCAGGTTGACCGGGTCCACGACCACCAGCGGGATCCCGCCGCTGCGCAGCTGCTCGAGCTGGGTCTGGGTCAGCGCGGAGGTCACCAGGATGACACCGTCCGTGTCGTGGCTGGCCAGCGCGCTGGTCCAGCTGGCAGGCCGGGCGTTGCCATGCCGGACGGCGGAGACCGCCACGCCGGTCTGGAACGCGGTGCCCCACTCCTCCACGCCTCGGATGATCTCCACCGCCCACGGGCTGTCCAGCCCGCCGAACACCAGGTCGATAAGGCCCGACCGGCGCTGTCTGCGCGGCCCGGAGCGGGAATAGTGCCACTCATCGAGCAGTCGTTCCACCTTGGCCCTGGTCGCCGGGGCCACATCGGGGCGCCCGTTAACCACTTTCGATACGGTCGGCAGGGAGACCCCGGCCTCGGCCGCGATAGCCGCGAGCGTGGGCCGCCCTTGCCTTCCGGCGCTCCCGCCGGACGGGACCCTGCTACCAGGGACAGTGCCACCAGAGACACCCCGCCGGGTGGCCTGTCCGTCGGCTGTCGCCTCACTGCTTGGACGCACTGCACCAACCCTTCTAAGCACCCCATCGACCCGTCACCTGGTCCGGCAGAACAAGCCTGGCCCGGCGTCGAGCGCCCCGATCGAAAATCTTTCGATCACAGTATCGTAACCCATTACCGGTGCCGACACTATCTGGCCTACCGCTCCGCTGTCTATGGCCACCAGCGAAGACGGCCAGAGTCACCTGGAGAAACACGCGGCAGGCTGGTGAAACCTTTGCCGCGGCCGCAAACGTAACACCTTGGAAACGAAGGGTTGACCTGCTGACCACCAGGTTCCTATGATTACGGAACTTCCGAAAATTTATCTAAAGTTTCGCTAACTACCGCCGGAGAGCGGCATTCATCAGCAGATCCGGTAATCAGGAGACCCGGCATCATCAGGAGATGAGAGCCCATGCGAGGTTCGCCGAAGCCCGTCGTCATAGCCATGGCGGTCGCGGCAGCAGTAACGATCGCCGCATGCAGCAGTAGTGGCAGCAGCAGCAGCGGTAACACCGGTGGGGGCTCCTCGGCGAGCTCCAGCTCCGGCGCCAAGGTCACCCTCACCTGGTGGCACAACGGCAACACCCAGCCGCTCGAGGGCGTCTGGCAGAGTGTCGCCAACGCGTATCACGCGGCTCATCCCAACGTGTCATTCAGCATCGACCCCATCCAGAGCGACCTGTTCAAGACCAAGATGCCGATCGCGCTGAAGTCCAACAACCCGCCGGACATCTACCAGCAGTGGGGCGGCGGGCAGGAGGTCGACCACTTCAAGACGGGCAAGCTGTTCAACCTCACTCCTCTCGTCTCCAGCTGGGTCAGTGAGCTGGGCTCGGCGGCGGCCGGCTGGCAGGTCAACGGGCAGCAGTACGGGCTACCGTATGATCAGCACGTGGTGGGCTTCTGGTACCGCAAGGACCTGTTCGCCAAGGCTGGCATCACTTCCACGCCAACGACGCTGGCGGACCTGGAATCCGATGACACCAAGCTCAAGTCCCACGGCATCGTGCCGATGGCGCTGGGCGGCGGGAGCCAGTGGCCGGACGCGTTCTTCTGGGAGTACTTCGCGGTCCGGGAATGCTCCACCTCGGTGCTTCAGCAGTCGATCAAGGCGATCAACATGACCGCGCCGTGCTTCTCCCAGGCCACCAAGGATCTCAGCGCGTTCATGGCCACGAATCCGTTCCAGCCGGCGTTCAACGGCACCCAGGCTCAGCAGGGCGCGGGCAGTTCCGCTGGCCTGGTGGCCAACGGAAAGGCGGCCATGGAGCTACAGGGTGACTGGGAGACCGCCGTGGTCCCCTCCCTGACCACGGACAAGAACATCATCTCCGAGCTCGGCTGGTTCCCGTTCCCGTCCGTGCCGGGCGGCGCGGGCACTCCGAGCACGGTGCTCGGCGGCGGCGACGGCTTCTCCTGCACCACCGCCGCGCCTGAGCCGGCCTGCGCCGACTTCCTGCAGTACGTCGACAGCACCCCGGTCCAGGAGAAGCTGGTGACCCAGGCGAACATCGGGCTGCCCGCGAACACCCAGGCGGAGTCGGTGCTCACCAACCCGGCGCTGAAGGCGGCTGTGCAGGCGCATGACGGCGGCTACGTGGCCGAGTACTTCGACATCGCCTTCCCGCAGGCCCCCGGGCTGGCGCTGGACGCCGCGCTCGCGAACTTCTTCGCGGGCAAGGGGTCGAACTCGACCATCGTGAACTCCGTGAGCAGTAGCTCGGGACACTGATGGCGCGCACCAACAGCGCGGTGGCGGCCGGGCCGGAGATTGTCTCCGGCCCGGCCGCCACCTCCGCCCGGCCACCGGCCCAGCGGCGCCGGCTGCGCAAGCGGATCGAGCTGACCGTGTTGCTCGGCCCGCCGCTGGTGCTGTTCGTCGGGTTCGTGATCGTCCCGATGATCTTCGCTGCCTGGTACAGCTTCTACAACTGGAACGGCTTCGGCCCGCTGAACGACTTCGTCGGCGTGCAGAACTACCAGGGCGTGTTCTCCGGGCCGGTCTTCCGGGAATCCCTGCTGCACAACGTCATCATCGCCGTGCTGTCGGTGGTCATTCAGCTCCCGATCAGCATCGCGCTGGCCCTGCTGCTGAACCGCCGGATGCGCGGCCGGACGGTCCTGCGGCTGGTCGTGTTCGCGCCGTACGTGCTGTCCGAGGCGACGGCCGCGGTCATGTGGCTGCTCCTGCTCCAGCCCGGCGGGTTCGTCGACGCGCTGCTGAAGGGGGTCGGCCTCGGCGGCCTGGTCCACGCGTGGCTGGCCAGCACCTCGCTGGTGCTGTACACGCTGTTCGCGGTGATCACCTGGAAGTTCATCGGCTTCGGCATCGTCCTGCTGCTGGCCGGGCTCCAGGGCATCCCGCCCGAGCTGCGCGAGGCGGCGGCCATCGACGGGGCCACCCCGTGGGAGGTGACGCGCCGCGTTGTTCTCCCGCTGCTCGGGCCGACGATCAGGATCTGGATCTTCCTGGCGGTCATCGGTTCGCTTCAGCTGTTCGACATTGTCTGGATCATGACCACGGGCGGCCCGGCGGACTCGTCGCAGACGATGCTGACCTACCTGTTCTTCAACGGCGTCCAGCGCACCCAGTTCGGGTACGGCGCCACCGTGTCCGTAGTCCTGTTCGCGGTCTCCTTCGTGTTCGCGCTGGCCTACCAGCGGTTCGCCTTGCGCCGCGACACCGCGGGCGCGGTAACCAGGGCTGTGGGGTGATCTGAGATGTCAGCGGTATCCGGTGTGATGCCGGGACGGCGGAGCCCGGGTCGCCGGGACGTGGTCCGCGGGCGCCGCACCTGGCTGACGATTCCCGCCAGCTATCTGGTGATCCTGATCGTGCTGGCCATCACGCTGGTACCGATGCTGTACCTGATCGTGGGCGGCTTCAGTACCACGCCCCAGCTCAACAGCAACCCCAACAGCCTGCCGCACCAGTGGGTATGGAGCAACTACGGGTCAATCCTCAGCTCGTCGGTGTTCTGGCAAGCGATCGAGAACAGCGCCATAATCGCCGTGGTGGCCACCGGGCTCGCCGTGACGCTCGGCTCGACCGCCGCCTTCGCCCTGTCCCGGTATTCGTTCCGTGGCCGCGAAGGGGTGTACCTGCTGTTCATCGCGGGGCTGCTGTTCCCGGCCAACACCGCGGCGCTCCCGCTGTTCCTGCTGCTACAGCGCCTCGGCCTGACCGACAACCTGTTCGGCGTGGCGCTGCCGGAGGCGGCGTTCTCGCTGCCGATCACGATCCTCATCCTGCGCCCGTTCATGCGCGCCATCCCGGGCGAACTGGAGGACGCCGCGGTGGTGGACGGCGCCACCCGGATCCGGTTCTTCCTGCGGATCCTGCTGCCGCTGTCCCGGCCGGCCCTGATCACTGTCGGGATACTGGCCTTCGTCACCAGCTGGAACGCGTACCTGCTGCCGCTGGTCGTCTTCACCAGCCAGTCGCACTTCACCCTGCCGCTGGCGGTGGCCACGTTCCAGTCCACCTACACCCAGGACACCGCCCGCGTGTTCGCCTTCACCGCGCTGTCGATGGTCCCGGCACTGGCCATCTTCGTGTTCGCCCAGCGCAAGCTGGTAGGCGGCGTAGTCGGCGCCATTAGGGGCTGACGGCTCGCTGGCGTGACCGCTGTGCTATAGCAGGAACGGGATGAGCATTTTCGTCCTGCCTTTGTACTCCGGGTACGCCTGGGGGAAGGTGGTCGCCAGGTTCCGCTCCTCGACGATCCCGCAGTAATAGAAGTACGCGACCAGCACCGCGACGACGATCAGGCCGACCAGGCTGTTGACCAGCGCGGTTCCCAGCATCGCCGTGAGGAGTCCCGAGTAGATCGGGTGGCGGACGAACCGGTAGGGGCCTGAGGTGACGAGTTCCGGCTCCGCCCGCTGACTCATCGGCATCCCCCAGTCGCGGCCGAGATGCAGGCGGGCCCAGACCGCCAGCGCGATCCCGCAGGCGAACAGCAGCGCCCCTATCGCCGCCGGGATCCAGCTGTGCACCGTCAGGCTGCCGCCGCGGAGGATGCCAGCGATCAGGAAGACGCCGACCACGCTGACGCCGCTCAGCCGGGTCCGCCACCCGCTCCTGGCGCTCTCCTTGCTGGTAGAGGCTGACACGAGCCAGTAGATCCAGAAGAGGAGCCAGGCATAACCGATGGCGAGTTTGAGCGGTTGCATACGACTTCTCCAACCGGAGCTGCTGGGCGGATGCCGATCACCATATGCCGGGTGCTGATCGCCGTCATCGGCTCCCGGGTGGATTCCGGGTGGATTCCGGGTGGATCTGCACGGGTGCCGGGTATCACAGCTTTATGCGCTTCGCGATCAAGACCCGGCCTGAGCACCAGCGGTGGGACGAGCTCCGCGATATCTGGATCGCGGCGGACGAGATCCCGCTGTTCGAATCCGCGTGGAACTGGGATCACTTCTACCCGCTGTCCGGCGACCCGGCCGGGCCGAACTTCGAGGCCTGGACGATGCTGGCGGCGATGGCGGAGGCGACGTCGCGGATCAGGCTCGGCTGTCAGGTGACCGGCATGGTGTACCGGCATCCCGCCGTGCTCGCCAACATGGCGGCGACCGTCGACATAATCTCCGGCGGACGGCTCGAACTCGGCGTTGGCGCGGGCTGGAACCAGCAGGAATGCGACGCCTACGGCATTCCCCTGCCACCGCTGAGCGAGCGCTTCGACCGGTTCGACGAGGGTGTCGAGGCGATCGTCGGCCTGCTCAGCCAGCCGGTCACCAGCTTCGCGGGTAAGTACGTGCGGCTCACGTCGGCTTACTGCGAACCGAAGCCGGTTCAGCAGCCCCACCCCCCGATCACTATCGGCGGCCGCGGCAAGACCCGGACACTGCGTACCGCTGCCCGCTGGGCGCAGCAGTGGAACGCCATCGCCCAGTCTCCCCAGGACTGGGCCGAGCTGAAGCAGGTGCTGGCCGGCCATTGCGACGCGCTGGGCCGGGACGTCAGCGAGATCACCTGCTCGGTCAACGTGCGGATCGAGCCAGATGCCGGGCTGGAGGACACGCTGGCCCAGGTCGTCGCCTACCGGGAGGCCGGCGTCGACCTGGCCATCATTAATCTCCCGCACCACGCCAAACCGGACTCGCTGGCTCCGCTGGCCGAAGCGCTGACCGGGCTCAGCTAGCCCGTCCCCCGGGGCGGTTTCATGATCATGGGTCGTTTGCGGGAATAGTTACCGCCTTTGACCCATGATCATGGCCGGTGGCCGGCGCGTCGGCCACGGCCGCGTCCTGGGCCGCCGCATCCGGCATCACGGCCTTGATCCCCGGCTGCTTGAAGTACTGGCTGATCAGCTCCCGCTGCTGCGCCAGCAGCAGGTCGAAGTGCTTGTCGACGTTCTCCTCGCCGATAGCTTCGGCGGTCAGGTAGAGGTCCTTGATTCGTTCGAGCTTCTCGCTCTTCGCGACGTGCGGGTCCACCACCTCCTCCGGTTCGTCCGCGGCCGGCGCCTCGGCGGCCGGCGCCTCCGGCGACCCGTCCGGACTGGAGGAGACCAGCGGCTCGAACGGGCCCCGGGCTTCCGGTTCCGGCCGCGGCTGCTCCGGCTCGGCGATGCCGTACCAGTAGGCGGCCTCGCGCTCATCAGCCTCGGCGGCGGCCGACACCGACGGCGCCGGTGGATCTTCCGGCTCGCCGGTGTCCCGGTAGACGTACACGTCCGGCTGCGGGCCTACGGCGAATACGTCGAAAGCGGCCGGGCTCGCTGGTTCCTGGTAACCAAAGCCGGAATGCGGCGCCTCCCGCATCCCGCCCGGGGGGCGGCCCGCAGCCTGCGGAGGCGGGGCAGCCTGCGGAGGCGGGGCAGCCTGCGGAGGCGGGGCAGCCTGCGGAGGCGGGCCAGCCTGCGGAGGCGGACCAGCCTGCGCGGGCGGGCCGGCTTGAGGGTACGCCGCATGCGGAGTGGTCGCCCGCAGGCCGGGCCCGCCGGGCGCTGGCGGCTGCGGGTGCGCCGGACGCCAGACCGGGCCCGGCGACGTCCGGTTCGGCCTGGCGGGCGGCGGCGCGTCCGAGCCGGCCGGAATCGTCGGGGCCACCGGCGCCATGGGCGCGGGGCGAGCGGTACCGGCACCGCGCGGCGGACCAGGGCTGGCCGCTGGACGGTAGCCGTCCGAGCTGCCGGTCCGGCCCTGCGCGGGCTGATCCTGAGCGAACGCTCCAGGCGACGTGCTGCCGGGCGCATCCAGCAGACCGCCGGGACTGTACACACCCGTCGGATTGAGCACCGGTTCCCGGCGCGGCTGCTGGAGCCGGCCACCGCGGGGCGCCTGCGCCGGCCCCGCGGCGCGCGGTCCGCCGTTCTGCCGGGCGGTTGGTATCGGTCCGCTGGCGTACTGCGGCCGAGGAGCAGCGCTGCCTGCCCGCTGTCCGCCCGGGCCAGCGAAATCGTATGCGGAGCCGACCGCGGCCGAAGGCCCCACGCCCCCGGAACGTCCGCCGGCTTCAGCCGCCCGGTACTGCCTGTCCCGATCTCTCGGCGCGGTGATGCCACCCCGCAGCAGGACGAGCACGGCGAGCACGATCATGCCGAACGAGAAGCCCGCGACGGCCACCTCGCCGCCCATGGCGATAATGCGCTCGTCCGGATGCTTGCCAACGGTCTGCAGGGCAACTCCCGCTACCATGAGCAGCAGACCGGACATGAGTGCGAGGGCGCCGACGACCGCCAAGGCGATGACTATCCGCACACGTCTGGTGGCGGCCGTTTCGGAGCGCACTGCTCCACGATCGCATCGCGCCAACGTACCCGCAAGCCATATGAACAGGTCCGTGCGTGAAGAATGTCATGTACCGTCCCAATTGGGACTAACCGTGCACCCGAGCAGCAGTGGTGCGACTGTCGCAATATAGGTAGGTGGCCGTCTCTGCTCCAGGCTCGTGACTACGCTAAGTACATGACATCCCAGAGCGATTCCGCGCGACACTTCCGGGCCCTGCACAAGCCAGGCGAGCCGCTCCTGCTGCCGAATCCCTGGGATGCCGGGTCGGCGAAGGTGCTCGCTTCGCTGGGCTTCAAGGCACTCGCCACGACGAGTTCGGGTTTCGCCGCGACCCTCGGGCGCGCCGACGGCTCGGTTACCAGGGACGAAGCGCTCGCCCATGCCGCGGACATCGTCGCGGCGACGGACCTGCCGGTTTCCGCCGACCTGGAAGACTGCTTCGCCGTGGAACCGGCGGGCGTGGCGGAGACGGTGCGGCTCGCGATCGCCTCCGGCCTGGCGGGCTGCTCGGTCGAGGACTACACCCGGCACGGCGACGACCCGGTCTTCGACATTGGACTGGCCGCCGAGCGGGTCGCCGCGGCGGCCGAGGCGGCCCACGCCGGACCCGTCAGCTTCGTCCTCACCGCGCGGGCGGAGAACTACCTGCATGGGCGTCCTGATCTGGCCGACACCATCGCCAGGCTGCAGGCTTATCAGGAGGCGGGCGCCGACGTGCTGTATGCGCCGGGCCTGACACGTTCGGAAGACATCGGCCAGGTGCTGCGGGAGGTCGACCGGCCGGTCAACGTGCTGGCCATGCCGGGCGCGCCGACCGTAGGCGAACTGGCGGAGGCGGGAGTCGCCCGGGTCTCGGTGGGCGGCGCCTTCGCGTTCACCGCGCTGGGTGCCCTGGTCAGCGCCGCCACCGAACTGCGTGACCAGGGCACCTACGGCTTCCGGACCGGCACCGCCATCGGCCGGGAAGCCACCCAAAAAGCTTTTCAGTAAGACCACCCCGGCTCTTCTTAACGGCCACCACAGCAGCGGCTCTTCTTTAACGGCCACCACGGCGGCTCTTCTTTAACGGCCACCACGGCAGCCAACGGTGGCCCCCGCGGCGAGCGCCAGCGAGCTTCGCGGATCGCCCGGCCGCGGGGGCCCGGAGGGCCTCCCGGCCGGGCGATACCAACGGCGAGCACCGCAGGAAGGCGGGGGGTCTGGGGGGGTTGGTTTCCACCCCCCAGATAAACACTGCGGCGCGACCTCCGCCGCGATCAGTTCCAGGTGATCGAGGTCGCCGAGGTCGAGTATCTGAAGGTAGACGCGCTCGGCACCGACCTCGGCATACTCCGCGATCCTGGCGGCGACCTCGGCGGGCGATCCGGCCAGCCCATGCTCACGGAGTTCGCCGGGCTCGCGGCCGATCGCCTCGGCCCGGCGGCGGAACGAAGCGTCGTCCTTTCCGCAGAACGAGACCGCGACCACCGAGAAGGTCATGGAGGACGGATAACGCCCGGCGCTCTCGCACGCCTCGCGCACCCGGGTGAACCCCGCCGCCGAGTCCTCCACCGACGCGAACGGCATGTTGAACTCGTCGGCGTACTTCGCCGCGAGCCGCGG
>JAFARZ010000205.1 GCA_019245115.1 Streptosporangiaceae bacterium
CGGGCCGCCGCGGCTGACGCTGGCCGACCGCGGCCCGCCGGGCAGCCGCGGCAAATGGCGGTACACCCACCACGGCCGGGAGATCATCTTCGAATTCGAGGACCTCACCGGACCCTGCGATCACCGCCACCAGGCCAGCGGGCACGACCCGGGCCGCCACCTGCGGCACCTGACCGCAGTGCTCAACCAGGCGTGCACCCATCCCGCCTGCCGGCGACCAGAGTTCCAATGTGACTATGACCATGCCACGGCCTACGACCTGGGCGGGATCACCTGCCTGTGCCAGGCCGGACCGGTCTGCCGCCGCGATCACCAGGCCAAACAGCGCCCCGGATGGCGGGTCGAGGGAACCGGAGTACCAGGCTGGTTCCGCTGGCAGACGCCAAGCGGCAGAACCTATATCAAGGGACCCAGCACGTATCCGGTATAGGGCACAGATCCTTGTGACCCCTTCCTTCACGCGTCCAGGAACTGGCGCCAGCCATCCGGCAGGGTGGTCTGACCCCCCTCGATCAGGTGCCCGTCGGGGTCACGCATGTAGCAGCGGATCTCGGTCTGGTGCTGTTCCGGCGGTGTGAGGAACTCGGCGCCTCGCGCGCTCCACTCGGCATACACGGCGTGGATGTCCGAGACCCGGATGTTCAGGAAGCTGCTGGCCACGCCCGGATCGCGCGGAGTCTCGAGCGCGACCGCCGGCTTGTCGCCGGTCGGGCCGCCGCCCACGTTGATGATGATCCAGCTGTTGGCGAGCGCCACGTACGTCGGCCCACCTGAGCGGATGGTCTTGCCGCCGAGCACGTCCGTATAGAAGCGACGGGAACGCTCCACGTCGTCAGAGACGATGAAGTGGGCCAGTGCGATCTCGAATGCGGGCATCTTTTACCTCCATGGTGCAGACCAGTAATTCTTACTGGCGCGACGCGGCCGCCGATGCGATGGTGAGGCGGTACCGCCCCGGAAGGAGATCCACATGTCCGCCCCAGCCGAAGACTCAGCCGGCACCACCGCGATCCGCCCGTTCACCATCCCGGTCTCTCCCGACGCCGAACTGGAGGCGTTGCGTGCGCGCATCATGGCGACCCGCTGGCCTGACCAGGAACTCGTCGCCGATCATTCGCAGGGGCCGCGGCAGGCGGTCATGAAGGAACTCGCCCGCTACTGGGCGACGGAGCACGACTGGCGCGAGTGCGAGGCGAAATTGAGCGCCCTGCCGCACTACATGACCGAGATCGACGGGCTGGACATCCACTTCATCCACGTCCGCTCGGAACACGATAACGCGCTGCCGATCATCATCACGCACGGGTGGCCCGGCTCGATCATCGAGCTGCTGGCGATCATCGACCCGCTCACCAATCCGACCGCCCATGGCGCGGCCGTATCGGACGCCTTCGATGTGGTGATCCCGTCCATGCCGGGTTACGGGTACTCCGGCAAGCCGCGCGAGACCGGCTGGGGCCCGGCTCGCATCGCCCGGGCCTGGACCGAGCTGATGAGGCGCCTGGGCTACACGCGGTTCGTGGCGCAAGGCGGCGACTGGGGCGCGATCATCACCGACGTGATGGCCACCCAGGCCCCGCCGGAACTGATCGGCATGCACACCAACATGGCCGGGGTTATCCCGTCCGACGTGTCCACGGCGCTCGCGCGCAACGTGCTGGGGGCCGGCGGGCCGCCGCCATCCGGCCTGTCGGCCGAGGAAAGCCGCACGTACGAGCAGCTCAACTTCTTCTACACGAAGGGCATCGGCTACGGGATAGAAATGATCACGCAGCCCCAGACGCTCTACGGGATCGCGGACTCACCCGTCGGCCTGGCCGCCTGGATGCTCAACCATGACGCGGCGAGCTACTCCGACATCGCGGACGCCTTCGCCGGGCACCCGGTCGGCAACCTGACCCGGGACGAGGTCCTCGATAACGTCACGCTCTACTGGCTGACGAACACAGGGGTTTCCTCCGCGCGGCTGTACTGGGAGAACACATACGACTTCTTCGGCGTCAAGGGCGTGTCGATCCCGGCCGCCGTGAGCGTCTTCCCGCACGAAATCTACAAGGCCCCGCGAAGCTGGGCCGAGCGAGCCTACCCCAAGCTCATCTACTTCAACGAGGCCGACCGGGGCAACCACTTCGCCGCCTGGCAGGAACCCGCGCTGTTCAGCAGCGAGATCCGCGCGGCATTCCGGTCACTGCGTTAGCCGGGCACCGGCGGGTGACGCGAGCCGCCGGTGACGCGGGCCGCCGGTGACGCAGCCCGCTGGTGACGCGGCCCGCCGCGCTGTCAGTACTGTGGGGGCGTGCGGTTCGAGCAGCGGCTGCGGGACGGGATCCACTCCGGTGCGATCGTCGTGGCGTTCCGGCGCTGGAAGCGCAGCCAGGTCGTGCCCGGCCACCGTTACCGCACCGGGATCGACATGGTCGAGGTCGAGTCGGTGGACGTGGTCGAGCCGTCATCGGTGGACGCCGCCCAGGCACGCGAGGCCGGGTACGCGAGCGTAGACGAATTGCTGGGCGACCTGCGCGGCGACCCGGCTCTGCCGGTCTACCGCATCCGCCTGCGGCGAATCGACGGGCCAGACCCCAGGGACGAACTGGCCCGCGCCGCCCGCCTGACCGAGGCGGACGTCGCCGCGATCACAGCCAGGCTGGCCCGGATGGACAGGTCAAGCAGCCGCGGAGCGTGGACCGAGGCGGTGCTCGGGCTGATAGCCGACCGGCCCGGCACCGTGTCCACGGTCCTGGCCGAGACGATGGGCTGGGAGCGGCAGGACTTCAAGCTGCACGTGAGGCGGCTGAAGGAACTCGGGCTGACCATCAGCCTCGAGGTCGGCTACCGGTTGTCACCGCGCGGCGAGTCATACCTGAGCTACCTGCGGACCGGTGAGCGGTACCGGCGTGACGGGTGCGCGCGTTAGGCGAAGCCGTCCAGCATCTTCCGCATCGCCCGTGCGACGGCGTCCCTGGTCCGGTCCGGCTGGGCGGAACCGGCGATGAGGGTGCCACCGCGGACTAGTGCGCCGAGCAGCAGCCTGGTGACGGTCTCCGGGTCCTCCACCGCCAGCTTGCCGGCCGCGGTCGCCGAGCGCAGTGCCTCGGCGATGACGGCGAACGCGTAGCGCTCGTCCAGTTCGGTGAAGCGGGCGAGCCCGAGTACGGCCGGCGCGTCGGTGATGAGGATCCGCTGCACGTCTGGCTGGAGCAGCTGGTCCAGGTATGCCTCGAATCCCCGGGCGAGGAACTCGAGTTCGTCACAGGCGCCGGACGCGGCTCGTTCGGCCCCGTCGAGCAGTTCACTGTGCACGGCCTCGAAGACGGTCTCGAACAGCGTCGTCTTGTTCGGGAAGTGGTGGTAGAGCGCGCCCGTGGTGACCCGTGCCTGCCGGGCGAGGTCGTCCACCGACGTCGCCGCGAATCCGTCCCGGCCGAATAGCAGGCGCCCCGCCTCCACCAGGGCGGCGCGGGTCTGCTTGACCTGCTCGGCGCGCAGGGACGGCCGGTCTTCGGCTTCGGAACGGTCAGGCACGCCGTCTGTCTAGCACATCGGTGGCGGTGTTGCCCGCATCGCCGGTAGATGGCATAGTGTTATTATTCCACATAATGACACTATGTTAACGGAGCCTGCGATGCCGGACACCACAAGCCAGGGGAACGCAGTCGCCCTGACCGCCCTCCGCGACGCCGCGGAACGGACCGCCCGGATGCTGCGCACCGCGCCGGACGCCGCCGCGCCCGTACCGGGCCTGGACTGGACCGCCGCGGAGACCGCCGCGCACCTGGTCGGTGAGCTCAGCTTCTACACCGGCTTCCTCACCGGCCAGCGGGACGCCCGCGACCTCCTGGAGACCGGTTCCGCCGCGCAGACCGCGGCGCAGACCGCGGCCCAGCGCAACGCAGCCGCCAACGCCCGCCAGCTGCGCGAGTTCCCCGACCGGGACATGTCCCGCCTGGCTGACAGCGTCGTGCGGGCGGCGGAGGAGTTCACCGCGGCCGCGGCGGGCCGGCCGGACAGCGACAGCGCCCGCGTCAGCAACGGGATGACCATCACCGTCCCGGTGATGACCGCGGCGCTGCTGGGAGAGCAGGTCGTCCATGGCCTTGACATCGCGCGGGCGGCCCGCCTGCCATGGGCCATCTCCCCCGCCGACGCGAACCTGGTACTGGACGGAGTGCTGGCGATGGTGCCGGAGTACGTCGACCGCAACGCCGCCGCAGGCCGTCACCTCAGCTACGAGCTGCGGCTGCGCGGCGGACCCCGGTACCTGCTCTGTTTCGACGACGGCACCCTCACCGTGACCGGCCCCGGCCCCAAGGCAGACTGCGTGATCTCCGCCGACCCGGTGGCCTTCCTGCTCGTCGGCTTCGGCCGCACCGGCCAGTGGGGCCAGATCATCCGCGGCAAGATCACCGCCGGCGGGCGCAAGCCCTGGCTCGGGCCCGGCTTCGGCCGCCTGCTCGTCCGCCCCTGACACCCGCCCGCCAAGCCGTGCACGGATACCATCGCCGTTCAGTGTCCGGCCTCCACGGGACGCATGCCGCGCAGCACGATCTCCAGGGCCAGGCGGCCGAGCGGAGTGGAAGCGGGGGGTCTGCCGATGGTGGCGGAGCGGCGCCCGCTGAACAGGACCGAGTACAACAGGATGACGGCCAGGGATTCGGCCGGTTCGTCGGCGCGGATCTCGCCTCGGCGCTGCCCGTCGGCAAGGACGGCCGTGGTGGCCGGGACCGGCGGGAGCAACTCCTCGTCCCATTCGGCCAGGTACGCGGTGAGGTTGCCCGGGTGGCTCAGCACGTACATCAGCATCCTGCCGCGTAGCGCGGCGGAGTCGGTTACCTGAACGGCCGCCCGCTGCATCTCGGCGAACGCTGTGGTCAGCGTGGATTCGATGTCGTCGTTCGCGGCCAGACCGGCCGAGATCGCGGTGGAATAGGCGCGGCTCACCTCTCCGGCCGCGTCCAGCAGGACGTCCTCCTTGGCCGGGAAGTAGTGGAAGAACGTGCCCCAGCTCACGCCCGCCGCCGCGACGATGTCCTCGACCCGAGCCGACTCCAGGCCCACCCGGCCGTATTCGGCCATCGCCGCCTGGTACAGCCGCTCGCGGGTGGCGGCGGCGCGGCGCTGGCGCGGCGCGCGCGCAGGCCTGGCCGTACGGTCGGGCCGCGGGTGAGAACCTTGCGCCGGGAAATTCATTCCGTGCTCCGGGGATCGGAAGGCTAGTCTTAGCACTGCTGATCTTAGTAGAAATACTGATTTGAATCAGTTTGTGCGAGGACCACGAGTACCACGAGGACCACGGGCACGGGGACGGTGGATGGGAAATAAAACGGCGCTGCCTGGGCTGAGGGACGCATCGCGGCGGCTGCGGGCCGCACCTCGGAACGTGGCCAAGATGGCGGCGGAACTGCCTCAGACGACGGCGCGGAAGATGCGGCGATCGCCGCGGGTGCGGGTGATCCGGCTGGTCGGGGAGACGAGCCCGGGACTCGCCGGCATGATGGCGCTCTACGTGCTGGCCGACGGCATCCTGCCGATCCTCGCGCTGGTGGCGCTGGGCCGGGCGGTGGGGCGGATACCCGCCGCGGTACAACACGGGCTCGGGTCGGCCAGCGGGCACGCGCTGGTGACGGCCCTGGCCGTCGGTACCGCGGCGTATGCCCTCTCGCTGCTGCGCGGGCCCGTCGAGGCGCTGCTGGAGGCGTACTGCTCCGCGGCGATGAGCACCGGGATGCAGCGACGGCTGGCCCGCGCGGTGTGCGCACCGGACGGCGTGGAGCACCTGGAGGACCCCCGGGTGCTGGACCGGCTCGCCCTGGCCAGCGGTGAGCTGTCCGCGTCCGCGCCCGCCGACGCGCCGATGGCGCTGGCCAGCGTGCTCGGTGACCGGCTCAGCGGGCTGCTGGCCTGCGTCACGCTGGCCACGTTCCGGTGGTGGGTGGGGCTGCTGTTCCTGGTCGGCTGGACCGCGATCCGGCCGCCGCTACGGCGGATGATGGCCGCGCGGGCCAACCTGGTCCGCGCGGCCACGCCGGACCTGCGGCATGCCTGGTACTACCTGGGCTGTTCCTACCGCCCCATGTTCGCGAAGGAAATGCGCCTGTTCGGCCTGGCCGACTGGATCCTCGGCCGGCACCGGGTCGCCTGGCTCTCCGGGATGGCCGGGCCATGGCGGCAGCTGCGCCGGCTCCGGCACTGGACCCTGGCCTTCGGCCTGGTGGTGGCGGTCATGTACGCCGCGGGGGCAGGAGCCCTCGGGCTGGCCGCGTATCATCACGCCATCTCGCTGGGCACGGTGGCGGTGATGCTGCCGATGTTCCCGTCCACCATGCAGGCCGGCGGGATCAGCGTCGCCGACATCTCACTCGAGCAGATGCTCGCCTCCGTTCCCGACCTGGACGAGGTCGTCACCGGGCTTCGTGCCGCGCCGGTGCCGGGCGCCCGGGACGTGGCCGGACGGCCGGCCGCCAGCATCCGTTTCGAGCAGCTGACTTACCGGTATCCGGGCGCTGACCGGCCCGTATTCGACGGCCTGGAGCTGGAGCTGACCGCGGGTGAATCGCTCGGCCTGGTCGGGATCAACGGCGCCGGCAAGACCACCCTCATCACCTTGCTGGCCCGGCTGCGCGAGCCG
>JAFARZ010000384.1 GCA_019245115.1 Streptosporangiaceae bacterium
CCCGGCCGGTGCGTGATCGGCGGCCGGGACAAGCTGGAGGAGCGGCTGGCGCGGATCCGCGAGGGCGGTCGCGGCGGCGAGCAGGCCGCCATGAAGACGTTCGAGGCGTCGCGGCCCGGCGTGGCCGCCATGGCCGTCGGCGTGGCCCGGGCCGCGGCGGAATACGCCACGGAGTATTCAGGCACCCGGGTTCAGTTCGGCCGGCCGATCGGGCAGAACCAGGCGGTGGCGTTCATGCTGGCGGACATGAACGCCGCGGTGGACGCGGCCCGGCTGCTGACCTGGCGAGCGGCATGGATGGCGCGGCAGGGCAAGCCGTTCACGCACGCCGAGGGGTCGATGTCCAAGCTGGTCGCGGCGGAGACGGCGGTCCGGGTCACCGAGCAGGCCATCCAGATCCTCGGCGGAAACGGCTACACCCGGGACTATCCGGTCGAGCGCTGGCATCGCGACGCGAAGATCTTCACCATTTTCGAGGGAACGTCCGAAATTCAGCGCATGATCATCGGCCGGGCGGTCACCGGGCTGGACGTCCGCTAGCGTGACCCGCGGTTTTAGGGTCCTGCTCTCTATCCGTCGCGTCCGTGGCCGACGGACATGCTTTCCGGCGGCCCGAGATAACTGGGCTTGAGCCCGCCGGTGTCAATCACGAGCTTCTGGAGGATGACGGTCGTGTCGACCATCCACAACTTGAGGGTGTGAGGCCCCGGAGCGCTGATGGTATGGGTAGTGGACGTGAGGTTGATGTTATCCGAGGTGATCCGTTCCCATTGCCGGTTCATCGTCGCGTCGCTGGCCCCGCTCGCCATCGTGATGTTGACAGTCTGCGGCGGGCCGTCGTCGATGGAGACGGCATACCGTAGCCCAGCTGTCGGGAAGACGTTGGCCCTGGGAGACACGTACGCCCACACCGTCACCTGACCGGTAGTGAACAGTGTCATGGTGTATTCCAGCCGGGGGCCGGCCCCGCCCGGCGTCTGACTGGGCGCGGTTACCGGGGACGGCGCCACCCCGTCACCGGTCCGGCCGAGGTCGGGTATCACCTGCCAGGACACGGCCCTGGAGCCGATGGCGTCGCTGAAATGGCTCGCCTCCATCGAGACGTACCCGTTCGCCTCGATGAAGCCGGCCAGGATGCCCTTCGGCACCACCGGGTTCTCGACGGGAGCCTGCACCTGCACGCTGGTCCCGCCTGGCCCGTTGATGGTGATCGGCACCTGGGTGGTACCGGAGGGCGCTCTGGACCAGTCGACGCTCAGCGTGACGCGCACCTGCGTTGTCACCCGGCCGCGGCTCGGCTCGGCCCGCAGCCAGGCGGCACTCGACTGGACCTGGTAGCCGAACGGAGTCTGGCCCCGGTTGAAGACGTCGATGAACGGCGCGGGCTGGCTCTGGAACGGGCTCAGAGCCGGCAGGACCGGTTGTTCCGGCTCGCCCGGCCACGCCTTGTCCGAGCCGTCGATGGCGACGCCGAGCACCGCGCCAGCCTGCGGCGAGATCCGCCGCACGGCGGGGAAGATGACGTCCGGGATGGCAACGCCGTTGAGCTCGGGCTCCTGCCAGGGGGCGTTGGGGCCGTACCTCGCCACATCGCCGTAGTCGATGTGCGGCTGGAGCTGGAAGTCCTTCCACTTTCCGCCCGCGATGCTCGTGTTGAACTTGGTCATCAGCGCCTGGTCCTCGGCGAACGTGGCCTCGGCCGTCGCGGCGAGGTCGTTGGCCGCGGCGCGGCCCTGTGCCGCGTACAGGATGTTGGTGAACTCCGCCTGGCGGAACGCGTACAGGTTGGCGGTCGCCTTCACCTCGTACGCCACGAGCTCGTAGTACGCGTCCTGTGCGGCCGCGGGAAGCGCGCGGCCGATTTGCCCGGCCTCCACCGCGAGTTCCTGCCATTCGGCGGTGACCCGGTCCAGCTCCTGATAGTCGGTGAGGCTGAACGGGGTGTCCTGGTCGTTGTAGATGACCGCGCTCGAGTCGGTGGAAAGGTTCTTTGCGGGGTCGAGGGTGATGTGCCGGTTCAGCAGCTCCGGCTTGCGGCGCGCCTGGAGCCTGCCGTAGGTGTGCAGCAGCGCCGCCATGCGCTTCGCGATTTGCGGCCCGAAGCTCTGCGCGACGTAGGCCTCCTCCCATTCGGCGAGGTTGTCAGCGGTATAGCGGGCCGGGTTCCACGCGAAGTCCAGGAAGAACTGCAGCGGCAGCTCGTTGCCCTTCAGGTCGCCGACGTTGGCCACCCAGAGCTTCTGGTCGCCGTAGCTGACGGCCATGTGCAGTTGCTGCCACGTGCTGGCGATGTTGGCGGTGTCCACCCACTTGTAGTCCCGGCCGCCGCCCACGTAGTCGAAGTGGTAGTACAAGCCGTACCCGCCGGGATGCGTCGCCAGGTTCGGGTCGGGCACCCTGCGGATGTTGCCCCAGTTATCATCGGTGAACACGACGATAACGTCGTCCGGCGGGCGCAGGCCCTCGTCCCAGTAGCGCTGGACCTCCTTGTACATCGTCCAGACCTGGGGGATGGTGGTCAGGTCCTTGCCTGTGATGTCGGACAGGATCTGCCGCTCGGCCGAGATGATGGACTTCATCAGGTCGATGCCGTTGCCGTCCGGCAGGGCGGTGTCGCCGTTGCCGCGCATGCCGAGGGTCACGACGCCCTCGATGTTCTGGTCCACCATCCGCCGGATGCCGAAAGTCCAGTACTTTTTGAGGGCGTCGGAGTTGAACCGGAAGCTCCACTCGCCGGTGCCGCCGTACGGGTCGTGCCCTGGCGTGATGATGTTTCCGTTGGCGTCCCGGACGGCCGGGACGGCGAACCGGTTCCACTCCTCGATACCGCGCAGCATCGGCGCCTCGTGCGAGGTTCCCATCACGACGCCGTAGGCGGTGGCCGTCGCGTGGTTCTGCGGGTCGTCCAGGGCGAACGCCCTGCCCCAGACCGCCGGCCACAGGTAGTTCGCCTTGAGCCGGAGCATCAGCTCGAAGACCTTCGCGTACAACTTGCTGTTGAACCCGCCAGGCAATCCGGGGAACAGGCCGGGACCAAAGAATTCCGGTCCCCAGGTGCCGATGTTGGGGTTCTCGTCGTTGATGAAGAAGCCGCGGAATTTGACGACCGGCGTGCCCTGGGTGTGCCGCCCGGGCAGCACGAACAGCTCGTCGGAATGGGCCGGCGGGACGTCATCCCACCAATACCATGGGGACACCCCGATCCCCTTGGAGACGTCGTAGGCGCCGAAAATGGTCCCGCGCTGGTCGCTGCCGGCGATCACGAACGCGCGCCGGACACCGGGCAACGGGTTGTCCACGACCTGCTCAAGGGAGGTCTCCCACTGTCCGGCTATCCCCGTGACGTCCAGTGACCCGGCGGAAACCAGCTGGTCGATGAGCGGGCTCTTGCCGATGGTGCCGATCAGCACGATCTCGTCCCCCGCGGGCAGCTGGCCGACCGAGAGGGCGGGCTTGACCCCGGTCACCGCCGCGATGTCGCTTTGCAGGTCGTTAACGACCCGGACAACGCCCGGGTAATCGCTGCCGCTGACCACGAGCGGCGCGGCCTTCCCGCCCGCGACCAGTGCGAACCGTCCCGGGCCGGGCTCGGTTGCCAGGTACGCCCCGCCATGGGTGGCCTCGTCGGCGAAGGCTGTTCCCGTGAAGACCGGCGCTATGGCGGTTCCCGCCCCTGCCGCGGCCATGAGCTTGAGGAACGTCCTCCTGAGGATATCTTGCCCAGATCCGCCGTCAGGGCTGGTAGAAGGTGTTTCGGCCATGGGGAGCTCCGTTGGGACTCGGGCGGGCAGCGCGTTTCTGTCGAAATATTTCGAAAATTGTTGGAAATACCGGCACCGTAACTCTTCCGAGAAACGCCGACAACCCCGAAACGTTGCCGAAATTATTTCGATCACCCGGACCGGGAGCGCCGGTCAAGTAGTGGGGCTGGACCCCGCTGGCCGTGCAGCTTTTGTCTCTTTCGCCGGATTCACTGGGCAGGTTTTCGTGGTTGATCCGGGCCTCGCGGTGACTTTTGTGCACCATAGTGCACCAAATTCACCACAGAACCCCGAATTACCGCAGTAGCGACCCGCCGCGCGGACATCCGGCCGCTGTGATACCCGGATTACTTGACCGGCACTCTGGGGGATGGTTGGCGCAACGTGCCCTTTGGGTGGGGGTGGTTGGCGCAACGTACCCCTAGATATCTCAGGTGAATGTGAGCTGTGAGGTTAATGTGACGAAGGCTGCAGCTCTGGGCGGTCGGCTGGCCAAGTCTGCGCGCGTCGGCTTCCCGAGAGTCGGCGAATTAACCCGGCACGCACTACATCAACGGCGGCCGCACCCGAACCCCGACCGTCGTGCCGGGACTTGCGCATTGCCAGAAAAGTGATATCCATTTGCTATATTGATGGGCGCAGGCTGGAGGAGAAATCATGACGCTGCCCGAGTCCCTCCCCGCCCGGCTGTACCTCCTGGCCTACGACACCGAGAAGAACCGCGTCACCGCGCAGTCCCGGCTCGGCCTGGTGCTGCGGGCCGCCGCGCTCGCGGATCTGTATCTCGCGGGGCGCGTGACTGACGAGAACGGAAAGGTGCGCCCGAGCGGCGATCGGTGGCCCACCGGCGACCCGCTGCTGGACGAGATGCTCCAGCAGCTCGCTGGGCACCGGCCGCGCTCGTGGCAAGGCTGGATCGCCCACGGCAAGCCCGCGATCCGTACCGTACGCACACAGCTCGAAGACGGCCGGTGTATCCGGGTCGAGCACCGGATGATCCTGCCGGACAG
>JAFARZ010000019.1 GCA_019245115.1 Streptosporangiaceae bacterium
GGCGCTGCGGGTGCTGTGCCGCGATGCGGGGGGTGATGTGCACCGGGTGCTGGCGGCGGCGTGCGGGCCGGTGCCGGCCTGGGACCCGGTGGTGTACCTGGCTGATTTCTCCCGTCAGGTGCTCATCCCGCTGGCCGCCGGGATGGACGATGAAGAGGTGGCGGGCACGCTGGCCGGGCGGGCGTTCACCACCGGGCAGCCGGTGACCAGCCCGCGCGATGGCGGGGTACGGGTGTGGGTGCCGGTGCTGGAGCAGACCACCCGGACCGGGGTGCTGGCGGTCACGCTGCCGGAGGCGGGCGCGGAGATGCTGGCCCAGGCCGAGCTGCTGGGGGTGTTCGCCGGGCTGGTCACCGCGATGGCGGTGCGGGTCAGTGACACCCCGTGGCTTGGGCGGCGCGGTGAGCGGATGTCGCTGCCGGCGGGCATGCAGTGGGACCTGCTGCCCCCGCTGACCGCCCGTACCGGCGGGGCGGTGATCGCCGGGGTGCTGGAACCGGCCTATGACATCGCCGGGGACGCGTTCGATTACGCGGTCGGTGACGGGGGCCTGCATTTCGCGATCATTGACGGGATGGGGCACGGGATCGGGTCGACGCTGCTGACCGGCCTGGCGGTCGGCGCTTACCGGCACGCCCGCCGCGGCGGCGCCCCTTTGCCGGCGATTCACGCCGCGATCGATCAGGCGCTGTCCGGATATTACCAGGATCTGTCGTTCGCGACCGGTATCATCGCCTGGCTGGATACCGGGGCCGGGCGGCTGGCATGGTCGTGTGCCGGGCATCCGCCGCCGCTGCTGCTGCGCGGCCGGAAGGTGGTCGCCGAGCTGACGTGTGACCCGGCGCTGCCGTTCGGGCTGGGCGGGCCGGCCCCGCAGCCGGGGACCTGTGACCTGGAGCCGGGAGATGCGGTGCTGCTGTATACCGACGGGGTGATCGAGGCCCGCACGGCGGACGGGGAGCTGTTCGGGCTCGAGCGGCTGACCGACCTGGCCGAGCGGGAAGCCGCTGGCGGCCAGCCCGGCGAGGAACTGGTCCGCCGCCTGGTCCTCGCCGTGCTCGACCACCAGGCCGGCGGGCTGCGTGATGACGCCACCCTGATACTAGTGCAGTGGGCCGGCCCCTGACAGACCCCGCGGGGGGCCCGGCCCGCGTCGGCCGCGTGCCGTCCGGCCGGGGGTGGCAGGCGGGGCTTGTGCAGAAATTCACAAGCCGCTTCCGCGGGAACGCGCTCGCGGCTGTTGACGCGGTGCTTGACCCAGACGCTTTACCGGCTGCTGGATGGTGAGGATCGCTATCGGCGCCGTCCTCAAGAGACGTTGAGGGTCCCGTAGGCGTAGGTGTCGTTGCTGCCCGTGGTGCGCGCGTAGATGGTGAAGTTGTCAGTTCCGGTGGCGGTGGCCGTGAGTGACAGGATTATGCGCATGGTGGCTCCGGGAGCCAGTTGCGTGTTGCCGCAGTAGATGAGTTTCTGCAGGTTGCGCGGGGCGCAGGCGTGTCCGCTCACCCGTGTGATCCGCTCCGACGCGTACTGGGGGTTCTCGATCCCCAGCGCTCCGGATACGGTCGAGGAGGTGTTGTTGGTGGCTGTCGCCACGACCGTGACCTGACCGCCAACCACCGCCGAACCCGGAGTGACTGTAACGCCGGCGGTGACCGGCGCGGCGTCTGCCGCGACGGCGGCTGGCGATGAGAACGTGACCGCCATTCCCGCTGCCAGAGCACCGGCCGCCACCTGTATAGCGGCACGCTCGACGGAATTCATAAGCCTTCCTCCTTCTCATACCGGCAGAACTCGTCTTCCCGGCTAAAGCGCGTATCACTCTGTCCCTCGGCAAGTCATAGGAAATACAGAGGCGAGCCGGGCGAAGCCGGCGAGTCCGGCGAGACGGGTCGGCTGGGCATGTTGTGGTGCAGGTCAGGTTAGGCGCCGCCGTTGGGGGTAGCGCCGTGAACGTTGGGAAAACCGTGTGACGGGAGCCCTGTGCCTCTGCCGGGGAATCAGAAGGAGAGCAAATGATAGTTCGCCGCGCGCGTCATGGATCGGTCGCGGGAACCGCCCACGGCATCGACTGGATGGTGCGCAATGTGCAGACCGGGCATTTCGAGCGCAGTCTGTCGGCCCTCACGGCGGTGGGGGCGCTGGTGACAGCGGCGGAGATCTATTTCGAGCACGACAGCGCGAGCTTCGGGAACAAGATGATGTGGATTCCGGTGGCCTTGGGGCCGGTAGGCGCCGCGGCTGGCGTCGCCGGAGTAATCAGCCGCCGGATGGCGAAAACGGCGCTGCCTGTCGCCTCAGCCGCGATCGTCGCGAACGGCCTGCAGGGCACCTATCTGCACGTGCGCGGTATTGCCCAGAAGCCCGGCGGCTGGCAGAACGCCCGGTACAACATTGAGATGGGGCCGCCGCTGCTGGCCCCGCTGCTGGTGACCATCGTGGGCGGGATGGGACTGCTCGCGGCTGTCCTGCGGCGGGAACAGTGACCGGCCGTCCCGGGGCAGGCGAACGTCACCGCGTGGGAGGCGGCGCCCCATCGGGCGTTGATGACCGGTTCCCGGGTTTCGGCGTACTGAGCCAGGCCCCGCACTGGGACGAGGTGACCGCCGACCTGGTCACCTCGAGGACCGGGACACCCCCGGCCATCAAGTTCTTCACCGCCGCGGAGGAAGCCTGCGCCGCGGCTCTGCTCGACCTGCTCCTCGACCTGCACGACGAGCCCAGGGTGCCGGTGCTGCAGATGATCGACGCCCGGCTGGCGGCGGGCGAGACCGACGGCTGGCGGTACGCCGACATGCCGGAAGATGGCCAGGCATGGCGGGACACGCTCGCCTACCTTGACGCCGACGCCGCCCGGCGCTGCGGCACCACGTTCGCCGAGGCGCCGCCGTCTGACCGGGCGGACCTGGTCCAGACGGTCCAGGACCAGGCCTCCGGCACCTGGCATGGGTTGTCGGCCAAGCACGTCTGGAGCCTGTGGACCAGGTACGCCTGCACTGCCTTCTACTCTCACCCGTCGGCCTGGGCCGAGATCGGATTCCCGGGCCCGGCCTACCCGCGCGGCTACAAGAACATCGGTGTCGACAAGCTCGAACCGTATGAGGTCCGGGATGCGCGCCCCGGCATCGATCCGGTCAGGAAGGGAGACTGATGCCCGGCCAGGAGCATCGCGTCCGCGCCCGCAACGAGTCGGCCTGGCTGGTGCCCAACGACGGCACCCGAACCAATCACCGTCTGCGTGACAATATGCGGAGGTTTTCCGATGATGACGAGGTCGACCTCGTCATCATCGGCTGCGGCGCGGGCGGCTCGGTCCTGACGCAGCGGCTGGCCCGGGCGGGCTGGAAGGTCGCCGCGCTCGACGCCGGTCCGTTCTGGGACCCTGACCGGGACTGGGTGAGCGACGAAGCCGGTTCGCATCACCTGTACTGGACCGATCCGCGAGTGATCACAGGCACAGACCCGGTGCCAATGGGTTCCAACAACTCCGGGCGCGGCGTCGGCGGGTCCATGGTGCACTACGCCGGCTACACCCCGCGCTTTCATCCCAGCGACTTCAGCACCTGGACTTCCGACGGGGTGGGAGCGGACTGGCCGGTGGGCTACCTGGACCTGCGTCCGTACTACGAGCAGATCGAGCAGGAACTGCCGGTGGCCGGCGATCGGTGGCCGTGGGGAGACCCGCACCGTTACCCGCACCGGCCGCATCCGGTCGGCGGGAATGGGGAGATCTTCCTGCGCGGCGCCACCAGGCTCGGGATCACGGCCAAGGTGGGGCCGGTGGCGATCGCCAACGGCCGGTTCGGGAACCGGCCGCACTGCATCTACCGCGGATTCTGCCTGCAGGGCTGCAAGGTCAACGCCAAGGCCTCGCCGCTGATCACGCATATCCCCGATGCCCTGGCCCACGGCGCGGAAGTCCGCGCCGACTCCATGGTGACCCGGGTGGTTATCGACGAGCGCACCGGCCGGGCGACGGGGGTGCATTACATCCGCGGCGGCCGGGAGCGCTTCCAGCGGGCCAGGATGGTCGCCGTTGCCGGGTACTCCATCGAGACGCCCCGGCTGCTGCTCAACTCGGCCTCCAGGCGCTTCCCCGAGGGGTTGTGCAACGAGTTCGACCAGGTTGGCCGTTACCTCATGGTGCAGGGGGCACCGCAGACGGCGGGCCGCTTCGACGCCGAGGTGCGGATGTACAAGGCTCCTCCCCCGGAGGTGAGTACCGAGGAGTTCTACGAGACCGACCCTGCCAAGGGCTATAAGCGCGGGTTCTCGATCCAGACCGTCTCGCCGCTGCCGATCACGTGGGCCGAGCATGTCGCGGCTCAGGGGCACTGGGGCAGCGCCCTGCGCGAGTACATGAGCGACTACGTGCACTGGTCCTGCCTGGGCGCACTGTGCGAATTCCTGCCACTGCCGGAGAACCGGGTGACACTAGCCGAGGAGAAGGACTCCTACGGCCTGCCGGTGGCGCGCTTCGCGTACTCGCAATGCGACAACGACCGGGCCCTGGCCCACGCCGCGCAAGGTGTCATGGAGGACATCCTGCACGCGGCGGGGGCGGACGAGGTCATCACCATCCAGCGCTACGCACATCTCGTGGGCGGGGCCCGGATGGCCAAAGACGAGCGGCACGGCGTCGTCGACCGGAATTGCCGCAGTTTCGCGGTGCCCAACCTGTACATCACTGACGGCAGCGTGCTCCCCACCCAGGGCAGCGCCAATCCGGCTCTGACCATCATGGCTGTGGCTGCCCGTACCGCCGATCATCTCGCCGCCGGGCCGCCCGGCGGCGTTTCCTGACACATCGAGAAGCCCCCGGAGGGACACATGGCACCCACAGTTGCCGACTACCTGCTCGAGCGTCTACGCGCATGGGACGTGCGGCACATATTCGCCTATGCCGGCGACGGGATCAACGGTATCCTCGCCGCCTGGGGCAGGGCTGATAACAAACCACAGTTCGTTCAGGCCAGGCACGAGGAGATGGCCGCCTTCGAGGCCGTCGGATATGCCAAGTTCACCGGCCAGTTCGGCGTGTGCATGGCGACATCCGGCCCAGGCGCCATCCACCTCCTGAACGGCCTGTACGACGCCAAGCTGGACCACGTACCGGTGGTCGCGATTGTCGGCCAGACCAACCGCAGCGCGATGGGCGGCTCCTACCAGCAAGAAGTCGACCTGCTCTCGCTGTACAAGGACGTGGCCAGCGACTACGTGCAGATGGTCACTGTTCCCGAGCAGCTGCCCAACGTCCTGGACCGGGCAATCCGCATCGCGCTGGCCGAGCGCGCACCCACGGCGCTGATTATCCCCGCCGACGTCCAGGAACTTGAGTACGCCGCGCCGACCCACGAGTTCAAGATGGTACCCTCCTCCCTTGGCATCGACTGGCCGCACACTTCGCCGGACGACCAGGCGGTCGCGAGGGCCGCGGAGATCCTCAACGCCGGCGCCAAGGTGGCCATCCTGGCGGGGCAGGGGGCGCGCGGTGCGCGGCAGGAACTCGAGGAGGTCGCCGAGCTCCTTGGCGCCGGTGTGGCCAAGCCACTGCTCGGCAAGGACGTGCTGTCCGACGAGCTGCCCTACGTGACCGGATCGATCGGGCTCCTGGGTACCCGGCCGAGCTACGAGATGATGATGAACTGCGACACCCTGCTGACGGTCGGCTCGAGCTTCCCGTACACGCAGTTCCTGCCCAAGTTCGGCCAGGCCCGCGCCGTCCAGATCGACATCGACGCCAAGTTCATCGGCATGCGCTACCCCTATGAGGTCAACCTCGTCGGGGACGCCGCCGCGACGCTCCGCGCCCTGATCCCTCATCTGCGCCGCAAGGAAGACCGCTCCTGGCGCGACGGCATCGAGGCGGGAGTGGCCCGCTGGTGGCGGTCGATGGATGCCGAAGCCGAGGTCGAGGCCGACCCGGTCAACCCGATGCTGGCCTTCCGCGAGCTGTCCGGCCGGCTACCGATGGACGCCATCGTCACCGCCGACTCCGGCTCGTCGGCGAACTGGTACGCCCGCCAGCTCAAGTTCCGCGGCGATATGCGCGGCTCGCTGTCCGGCAACCTGGCCACCATGGGCCCAGGTGTCCCTTACGGCATCGGCGCGAAGTTCGGCCACCCCGGCCGGCCCGTCATCGTATTCGCCGGCGACGGAGCAATGCAGATGAACGGCCTAGCCGAGCTGATCACGATCAAGCACTACTGGGAACAGTGGGACGACCCGCGGCTTATCGTCGCGGTGCTGCACAACAACGACCTCAACCAGGTCACCTGGGAGATGCGGGCCATGGAGGGAGCACCGAAATTCACCGAATCCCAGCGAATCCCCGACGTCTCCTACGAGAGCTTCGCCCGCGGCCTGGGCCTGCAGGGGATCGCGGTCGACAAGCCGGGCCAGGTCGGTCCAGCCTGGGACCAGGCTTTGACCGCCGACCGTCCCACCGTGCTGGACTTCAGGACCGATCCCAGCATCCCGCCCATCCCGCCCCACGCCACGTTCGAGCAAGCCAAGGATGCCGCCACCGCATTGCTGAAGGGCGACCCCGACCGGTGGTCGGTGCTTAAAGAGGGCATTATGACCAAGGCACGAGAAATCCTGCCTGGTAAAGACGACTAACCCAGCGACGCTTGCAGGCATCGCAGTACGACCTGTGAACGGCTGAGTCCGCCCGGCCGGTTTGCCGGCCGGGCGGACTTACCTTAAGCCGGGCTGATGGTGATGGAGAAGTCCTGCGGCGCCGCATACAGCGGAGGGCTATATGAGTCGTACACCACTACGGTGAACTTGGTCGTGCCTTGCGCCGTAGGAGTACCGGAAAGGACTCCGGAATTCGGATCGAGGCCGAGGCCAGCCGACGGCGCTCGCGGTGGGTGACCACCGCGTGGCCGAGCCGCATTTCCGGCGCCAGCTGGATGAAGCGGTACAGGCGGGCTACCTGCCCGGGCAAGCCGACGCCTACAACATGCGTGCCCAGGTCGCCCGTTACCGGGGCGAGTTCCGCCAGGCGCGGTCGCTGCTATGGCAGGCGCTGAAACTGTTCCGGCAGGCCAACAATCCCGGAAACGTGGCGGTGATGCTGAACAGGCTTGGCGAGGTAGTCCGGGACGAAGGCCGGGCTGCCGCGACGCGGCGGTTGTTCACAGCCGCACTGCGCCGCCTGGCGGCGCTGCGGAACAAGCGCCATATCGCCTTCGCGCTGGAAGGGCTCGCGGCTGCCGCGGCGCTGGAGGACGCCGGGCACCAGGCCCTGGCCTATCTCGGCGCGGCGCAGGGTCTCCGCGACGAAATCGGCGCGCCGCTTCCGCCTGCCGAGCGGGTCATCCTGACCGGATCCTCGCGCCAGCTGTCGCGGGGATCTCCGTCGGGGAACGTCAGGACAGGCTGAGCCGCGGCCGCAGCCAGCCGCTGCCGGCCGTCATCGAAAAGGCTCTGATACAGGGAACGGCTGTGGTTCCTCCTCCGGATTAGCGGCGTCTCCCGCGGTGCGGTAGCGTCGGGCATGACCGTTCAGCTGCCGTTCGTGCACGCTCATCCGCTGGAGATGGCGCCGCTGCTGCGCGAGTTGCAGGACGACGGCGTGATCCACCGGGTCCGCACCCCGGTGGGTGACCAGGCGTGGCTGGTGACCGGCTATGAACAGGTGCGCCGCCTGCTGACCGACGAACGGCTCGGCCGGTCCCACCCAGACCCCGGCAATGCCGCCCGCCTGGGTGAGTCGGTGATGCTCGGCGGCCCGATGGGCAACTACGACACCGAGCAGGCCGATCACGCCCGTCGGCGATCCCTGCTGCAGCCGCATTTCTCACCCAGGAGGATGCGCGAGCTGCGGCCCCGGGTGGAGGAGCTGACCACGGCCCTGCTCGATGACCTCGCCCGGCAAGGGCCGCCCGCGGACCTGCATCGGGCACTGGCGCTTCCATTGCCGATTCAGGTCATCTGCGAGCTGCTCGGCGTGCCGTACGCCGACCGTGACGAGTTCCGCGCCTGGAGCGAAGCCGTCGGAGACGTCCGCGACCGCGCTCGTTCCGAGTATGGCCGGACAGAGCTGTCCCGCTACGGCCGGCGGCTGGCGGCCCGCAAGCGCGAGCAGCCCGGGAATGACGTCATCTCCCGGCTGTGCGCCGACGGTCTCGATGACGACGAGGTCGCCACGCTGGCGACGAACCTGCTGTTCGCCGGCCATGAGACGACGGTGGTGGCGATCGGCATGGGCGTCTTGTGCCTGCTGGCCAATCCAGCCCAGCAACGGGCGCTGGCCGAGGACCCGGGGCAGGTCGTCGCCGCGGTGGAGGAGATCCTGCGCGCTCCGGGCCGCAGCGGCGGCGGCATCCCGCGCTACGCGCGGACCAGCATGCGGATCGGGGAGGTCACCGTGCAGGCTGGCGAGCTGGTACTGCTGGACAACCGCGCCGCCAACCACGATCCGGCGGTCTTCCCCGGCCCCGGCCGGTTCGATATCACCCGCGACGGGCCAGGCCACCTCTCGTTCGGGCACGGCGCCCACTACTGCATCGGCGCCCCGCTCGCCCGCATCGAGCTGCGGGCCGTTTTCGCCCAGCTGCCAGCCCGCTTCCCCGCCATGCGGCTCACGGTCCCGGCCGGACAGCTGCCACTGCGCACCGGTGCGCTGACCGGCGGCCTGACCGCGCTGCCAGTGGAATGGTAGCGGCGGGGCCGTAACTTCCGCTCGCGCATGGCTGCCGGGAGTGCTGCCAGCACCAGGATGCCGGTCAGGGCGAACGCCGCCGGGTAGCCGGTGCGGGCGGCGAACAGACCGAAGACGGCCGGGCCGGCGCCATAACCGGCGTCGTAGGCGAAGTTCCATAGCGCGCTGGCCTTGGCCTCCGGCAGCTGGTCGAGCAGCAGCGCGAAGGTCGCGTTCTCGAGTACCCCGAACCCGGCGCCGAACAGCGCCATGCCGGCGAAGAGCGGCACCGGCGACGCCAGCCAAAGCATCGCGGTCATGCCAGCCGCCGCCACGATCAGGGCCGGGATGAGCAGCCTTACGTGCCCGTATCGATCGCCATGCCGGCCGGCCTGCCAGCGGCTGAGCGTCGCGGTGATCGCCGAGGTGAGCAGGGCCGCCGAGGCGAGGCTGCTGGGCACGCCCTTCGCGAGCGGGAGGAACGAGTCGATCACGCCGGCCGCGATGGTGCCGGCGGCGAAGATCAGCGCAATGCGCACCCCCGCGCCCGGCGTCCGCCGGGTGCGCGCGGCCTGCTGAGTGCTGTGTGCCGCTCCTGCGCCGGGCAGCCAGCGGATCGCTATCAGCGGCGCCACGCCGGCGGCCGCCGCCATCCCCGCTACCGCCGCGCCCAGGTGATGTCCGGCCAGCCAGACCCCGGCCGGCAGCGCGACCACGGCTGGGATGCCAGAGACGATGCCGAGCAGGCCGAGTCCTTCGCCACGCCGTCCGGGCGGAAGCAGCGTGGCAGTGAGCGCGCCGGTGGTGACGCCGCACAGGCCGAAGCCGAGCCCGCGCACGAAGCTGACGCACATCATGACGGCTTGGGGTTCGCGCGACATCAGGGCCAGGGCCGGGGCGCCGAGCAGCACCGCGCCGGCCGCGATCATCGTCCGGTAGCCGAACCGCCTGATCCCGGGCGCCGCGGCCGCCTCGGCGACGACCGTGCCGAGCAGCAGGGACCCGGTGATCAGCCCGGCGCCTGAGCTGCTGACGCCGGCCGCCGCGGCCAGCATCGGCAGGACCGACAGCAGCAGGAAGAAGCTGGTGAGCGACGTGAACTCGGCCAGGAACGTCAGTGCGAGCGGCAGGCTCAGCAGCCGCGCTGGCGCGTCGGCCCCGTCGTGCTGGCTGGCGGCCCGCGCCTGCGTCAAAGTGCTCATAGCCAGGACATTAGGGTGCGGCCGGCACGCTGGTAAGGTCCGATTTCATGGCGATTGAGTGGTCCGGTTTGAGCCCGGGGCTGCTCGTGCGGCTCGACCGTTCGGGCAGCCAGCCGCTGCGCGCGCAGCTGGAGGTGAGCCTGCGCGAGGCGATCAGGGACGGCCGGCTGCGCGGCGGGGAGCGGCTGCCGTCCTCGCGTGAGCTGGCGCGTGAGCTTGGCGTGTCCCGCGGCATGGTGCAGGAATGCTACGGTCAGCTGCTGGCCGAGGGATACCTGACCAGCCGGACCGGGTCGGCTACCCGGGTAGCGGACATCAAGAAGCGGCCGGCCGCGGGCCCTCCCGTGACGCCTTTGCCGGCTCGCCGGCCTCCGGATCGCGCGCTGATCGCCGACTTCCAGGTTGGCGTGCCGGATCTGTCCAGCTTCCCGCGTGCCGACTGGGCCTGGGCCGTCCGCCAGGCGTGCGGCGAGATCGCCTCCGCGGACCTGGGATACGGCGATCCGCGCGGCAGCGCGGTGCTGCGCGAGGTGCTCGCCGGGTACCTGCGGCGGGTGCGAGCCGCCGATGCCGGCCCCGGGCAGATGATCATCAGCACCGGCTTCGCGCAGGGGGTCAACCTGGTGCTGCGCGCGCTGAGCCGGGAACGCGGTGTGTCATGCGTGGCCTTCGAAGATCCCGGCTACGGGAGCGCGCAGTCTGACGAAACGGTGCGTGCGGCCGTGACGATGGGCCTGCGCGCCGCATACGTGCCGGTCGATGAGGAGGGCGTGGTGGTCAGCGCCCTGGCGGCGAGCGGGGCCCAGGCTGTCGTGGTCACGCCGGCGCACCAGTCCCCGACCGGGGTGGTCCTGTCCGCGGCGCGCAGGCACGCGCTGGTGGAGTGGGCCCGGCGCGAGGACGGGTACGTGATCGAGGACGACTACGACTCGGAATTCCGCTATGACAAGGAGCCGGTCGGCGCGTTGCAGGGACTGGCGCCGGACCAGGTCTTCCTGGTGGGGACGGCCAGCAAGGCGCTGGCGCCCGCGGTCCGCCTCGGCTGGGTGCTCGCGCCTTCGCCGCTGGCCGGAACGGTCGCCGGGGAGAAGGAGATGAGCGATCGCGGGTCGTGCACGCTGGACCAGCTCGCCCTGGCGACCCTGCTCACATCGGGCCGGTACGACCGCCACCTGCGCCGGATGCGGGCCGTCTACGCCGGCCGGCGGGCCGCCCTGGTCGACGCGTTCGCCAGGCACTCGCCCAGTGTCCGGCTCACCGGGCTCGCGGCCGGATTCCAGGCCGTCGCGCCGCTGCCGGCCAGCGCGGACGAGGCGGCCGTGATCGCGGCGGCGCGGGAACGGCGGGTCGGGCTGTACGGGATCAGCGCCTATCGCGGCGTGCCCGACGTGGCGGCGTCACCCGCGCTGGTCATCGGCTTCGGCAACGTCGGTGAGCGGGCCATCGACCCCGCCATAGCCGCCATCGCCGACCTGCTCAGCTGAGCCGGGCTCCAACTGCGGACCGTTGATAACAGCAAGAACCGTCCGTGCATCCGTCCGTGCATCCGTCCGTGCATCCGTCCGTCTGTCCGTCTGTCCGTCCGTCCGTCTGTCCGTCTGTCCGTGCGTGCGTGCGTGCGTTGCGTCCGTGCGTCCGTGCGTCCGTCTGTCCGTGCGTGCGTGCGTTGCGTCCGTCTGTCTGTCTGTCTGTCTGTCTGTCCGGCCGGACGAACGTGACCCGTGCCCGCCCGACATTTCGGTATATGCCTCTCTTGTCCGTAAGCGGAGCTGGGGGCGTGTCGCGAGTGGCAGCCGGTTTTGCCGGATAAAGCCGTTATGTGGATCACGGTTGCGCTGACGACGCGGAATAAAAGCGCCCTCTGGAAGAAAGGGCGCCGGTTTCCGGCGCCCTTTCTTCCAGAGGGCTCCAATCTTCCGTCAGGTGGCTGGCCATGTGCCCGCTTTGTGGTGATACGTGCAAGTTCCGAGGCTGGCGCGGCGATCCAGCGGAAACGACATGGCGGGCATACCGCAAACGCGCTAATTTCGGGAATACCACAACCGGTATTTGAGCCGCACGCTGTGACGTGGGCCGGAGGCTATTCGCCCCCGGTGTTGATGACACAGAAGAGGTTGCCCTCGGGGTCGGCCAGCACGACAAAGCGGGCGTCGTCCGGATAGGTCCAGTCGGTCCGGGTGGCTCCCAGCGATATCAGGCGTTCGACCTCTGCCCGCTGTTCCAGAGCGCTGCTGGTGTAAAGGTCGAGATGAGGCCGGTCGTCCTCGTCGAGCGCGAGCGCGGGGACCGTGTCCCGGTCGGGGAGAAGGACGGGCGTGGCGTCCGGGCTGTAACCGCCGTCCCGGTAGCCGTATCCGAGGGCCTGGCTCCAGAACCGCGCCGCCCGGCGGGCGTCCTTCACGTTCAGCACCACGGCTCCGATGCGCACCATGCCACCAGTATCCCCGGCGCTTGCGCGTCATCTGACTAGCTGACTAGATTTATTATCTGAGTCAAATAGTCAACGGGTCATGTATGGAGGTGCGGCATGGGAGTGCTCACCGGGAAGACCGCCGTGGTCACCGGGGCATCCAGCGGGATCGGGCGGGCGGTCGCGCTGCACATGGGCGAGGCCGGGGCACACGTGTTCGCGGCCGGGCGCCGGGCGGAGGCGCTGGCGGACACGGTGGCTGCGGTAGCCAGGACCGGCGGCGCGGCCACATCCGTGGCGGCCGATCTGCGGGATCCCGACGCGGTGCAGGGCCTGGTCGACCAGGCGATGGCCGGCACGGGGCGGCTGGACGTGATGGTCAACAACGCCGGAGTGTCGTTCCGCGGCCCGCTCGCCGACGGCGACCCGCGGGCATGGCGGGAGATGCTGGAGGTCAACGTGCTCGCGCTGGCCGTGGGGTCGCGGGCGGCGGTCCGCGCCATGCGGGCATGCGGCGCCGAGGGGCACATCGTCAACGTCTCCTCCAGTGCCAGCCGCCTGGAGGCGCCGGGCTTCTACGGGGCCACCAAGACGGCGGTCAACGCGATCACCGCCTCGTTGCGACGGGAACTGGAAAATGACACGATCCGCGTGGTCACCGTGATCCCCGGACCGACAGCGACCAACCTCGCCCGCTACCAGCCTGACCTGCTGCGCGGCCTGACCGCCTCGCTCGGCGAGGACATCGGGCTCCCGTCTGACGGGCTGTTCCCCCCGGAGACGCTGGACCGCACCGCGGCCGCCGCCAGCCAGTTCCTGGCCAGTGCCGACGACGTGGCCCGGGCCGTGCTGTTCGCGATCACCCAGCCCATCGAGCTGAGCATCGCCGAGATCGCCGTCCAGCCAGCCAGGCGGCTGACCATCCCGGCATGAGCCCGCCTCGTGGAGACGCCGCGGCGCGCCGCGGCGTGATCCTGGACGCGGCGCTGCGCGTGTTCGGCCAGTACGGATACCGCCGCACCTCGATGGACGACATCGCCCGTGAGGCCCAGATCGGCAAGGGCACCATCTACCTGAGCTTCGCCAGCAAGGAAGAGGTCTTCCAGGCGCTGAGCGAGCGCCTGGCCCAGCGGATGCTGTCCGGCGCCGAGGCCGCCAGCCGCCAGCCCGGAACCACCGCCGACAAGCTGGCCGCGATGCACGCCGCCTGGTTCGGCACATACGCCGATACGATCCGCCACTCCCCGCGCGCGGCCGAACTGCTGGATGCCAAGCACCGGCTGTCGGCGGACCTGGTCGCCGGCACCACGAGCCGCTACAAGCGGCTTGTCCGCGACGTCCTCACCGAGGCCGCCGCCGCCGGGGAACTGGACCTGGAACCGGCCGGCCTCACCCCGGACACCGCCGCCGAGCTGCTGATCGCCTCCGCCCGCGGGCTGGAATCCAGCGCGGCCTCACCCGCCGTCTACCGGCACTACCTCAACGCGCTGGTCCGGGTCATGGTCACCGGGATGTCCGCGGGTCAATTACGCAATCGGCACGCACTAGCGGGATCGGGTGCGCAATCGGCATGCTGGACTTGTGCAGCTCGTCAGGTACCGCGCCGCAAGCGCCACAGGCGCCACAAGCACCGCCGAGCCGCGGGTGGGCGTGCTCGACGGCGACGTGATCACATCGCTGGACGGCGCCGTGGCCGGAGGCCGGGGCAAATCCGGTGCCGTGTCCATGGCGGATCTGCTGGCCATGCCGCTGAGCCAGCTCAGGGATGCCTGCGCGAGTCCGGGTGGCGTGCCGATCGCAAGCCAGGAGGCCGGGCTGCTCGCGCCGGTCGACGGGCGCACCGACGTCTGGGCGGCGGGCGTCACCTACGAGCGCTCCAGGGACGCCCGCGTGGTGGAGAGCCTGGACTCCGCGGACATCTACGAGCGGGTCTACACCGCCGCTCGTCCCGAGCTCTTCTTCAAGTCCGCCGCCTGGCGGGTGGTGGGTCCGGGCGGCACGGTCTCGGCGCGCGGCGATTCCGAGGTCGACGTGCCGGAGCCGGAACTCGCGGTCGTGCTGAACAGCACCGCGGAGATCGTGGGCTACACGATCTGCAACGACATGAGCTCGCGCTCCATCGAAGGCGAGAATCCGCTCTATCTCCCGCAGGCCAAGATCTACCTCGGCGGATGCGCGGTCGGGCCGTGGATCCGGCCCGCCTGGGAGGTGCCCGATCCTTACGCGCTCACCATAGACATGATGATCAGGCGCGGCGCGGCAATAGCCTGGGACGGCCGGACGAGCACGTCCCTGCTCCGCCGCAGGCTGGATGAGCTGGCCGGTTTCCTGTTCAGGGAAGACGAGTTCCCTGATGGCGTGGTGCTTTCCACCGGAACGTGCCTGGTACCCGACCTTCCGTTCACCCTTCAGGCTGGCGACGTGATCAGCATCCGGGTCTCCGGAATCGGCGAACTGACCAACTACGTGGTACGCGGCAAGGCCGGAGTCACCGGTCGATGGTGACTCCGGCCTTGAGGATCAGCAGGGCTTGATGATCAGCCGATCTGGAGGGCGCCGAGCGTCAGGTTGAGCGTGTTGCCCGGGCCGGGAATGGTCAGGTTGAGCAGCAGGGTGTTCAGCAGGCAATGGTGGAACGCGGGGATCGTGTACGTGCCGCTGACCGGGCCGCCTCCGCCGACCGTGAAGCCGGCTCCGGAGCTGATGGCGATGTTGAACGGGGTGGTCTCACAGCTGTTGCCAACCGGCAGGGTGAGGCCGGCCACGATCAGCTTGGTGATCTTCAGCGTGACGTTGGCCGTGCTGGTGATGGTGTTGGCGGTGAGGTTGACGGTTCCGGTGGCCGGGCCGTTCTGGATCATCTCG
>JAFARZ010000381.1 GCA_019245115.1 Streptosporangiaceae bacterium
TGGGTGTAGAGCAGTTCCGCCCGCTGCCCGGATCGAAGCCGACGGTCGGCCAGACTGGGCAGGTCGAACGGTTGCCGACCATCCGCGTGGAATTCGCGATCCCGCGCGATCGGAAGCTCCTGGAGCGGGTGCTGGCGCGTGGGGTTACCGCCAGTCATCCGTGGGAGGAGCCCGCCATCTTCGTGGATGAGGCGCTGGCCACGGCATCCCGGATGGTCACGCCCACCGATCTCGCGGCACCGTGATCTCCCGGTCGGCGGCGCCATCCCCGTGGCCTCGGTCGGCGTTGGCCCACTCGACGTGCCCGCCGTCCCAGCCCGCTTCGCAGCACTAGATCGGCCGCCGGCCTCCTTGGACGGACCAGGCGGGTCGCAGTGCCCGATGGGGTGACTGACGCGATTGCCGGGTACGTGGGTTCGGACATGCGTCCGGCCGAGCCGCTGTGCTCGTTCTTCTTTCACCTGTCGCGGTCGCTGGGCTCTCGCGTCCCGGGATATTCTCGGTACGATATTTCGGGCGGACCGGGGCACGGGGGTACACGGGGGTGTTCGGTGACATGCGGCTGGTCCTGCCGCTGTGGCCGCATCAGGGGCGTGCCCTGGCGGCACTGGATCCGGGCAACTACGCGACGTACGTGGTGGTGCCGCCCGGCGGAGGCAAGACGCTGATCGGGCTGGAGGCTGCCCGCCGCCTCGGCCGTCGCACGCTGGTGCTGTGCCCCAGCACCGCCATCCAGGCGCAGTGGCTGGGCCAGTGGAGCGCGGCTTTCGCCCCGCAGGCGGTCGCGGCCACCGTCAGCCGTAACCTGCCGACACCGCTGACCGTTCTTACTTACCAGGCGGTGTGCACGGGTTCTTCCATCCATAAGGACGGGCGGTGGTTGCTGTCGGAGCTCAACGCGTCCGGCCCGGCGACACTGGTACTTGATGAGTGCCATCATCTCCTTGAGGTCTGGGGCCGGGTACTCCGCGAGGTCGTGGCCCGGCTCGACCGGCCGCACCTGATCGGCCTGACCGCGACGCCGCCGCACATGATGACGGCCGAGCAGGCGAAGCTGCATGAGGAACTGTTCGGAGCGATCGACCTGGAGATCTCGGTCCCGTCCCTGGTCCGCGACGGCAGGCTCGCGCCCTATCAGGAACTGGCGTACTTCACCGCGCCGACGCCGTCCGAGGCTGATTACATCCACGGCGAGGCCTTGCGTTTCGCCGAACTGCGTACCGGCCTGCTGGACCCGGGGTTCGCGACCACGTCGTTTCTCGGCTGGTTGCAGGGCCGGGTGGTGGAACGCCAGTCGGGCGGCGCGCAGGTGTCATGGCAGCGCTTGGAGAAGGACGAACCCGCGCTCGCCGATGCCGCGCTGCGCCTGCACGCCGCGGGGCTGCTTGCGCTTCCGGAGGGCGCGCGGCTTCATGAGCAGCACCGGCGTCCCCCGGACGCGTCGGACTGGGTGACGTTGATCGGCGACTACGTGCGGCACTGCCTGACGCCCAGCACCGACCCGCGCGACACGGCGGCGCGCGAGGCGATCCGGCGGGCACTGCCGTCCGTGGGGTACCGGCTGACCAAGGCAGGCATCCGGGCGGCCGAGTCGCCGATCGACCGCGTGCTCGCCCGCTCTGAGAGCAAGGCGCACGCGGTCACCGGCATCCTGGGCACGGAAGACGCGGAGCTAGGTTCCCGCTTGCGCGCCCTGGTGCTCTGCGACTTCGAATCGGCTGGGGGCATGATCCCGGCCGGCCTCTCCGGCGTCATGGACCCCGAAGCAGGCGGCGCGTCGCTCGCCCTCGTGACCGTGCTGGACTCGCTGCCAGGCCTTGATCCCGTTCTCATGACGGGCCAGCGTGTCGCTTGCGGTGAGGAGACGGCGCAGCGCCTGCTCGGCTGGCTCCGTGAGACCGAGCCGGGCCTGCGGCCGTGCATATCCCCGGCAGGGAAAACCGTCGAGATCACCGCCGAGACCGGCTGGGAGCCGCGCCGTTACGTCCCGCTCGTCACCCGGTTCTTCACCGAGGGCGGGTCCCGGTGCCTTATCGGCACCCGGGCGCTGCTGGGCGAGGGATGGGATGCTCCCTCGGTGAACGTGGTCGTCGATCTCACGACGGCGACCACTCCCACGTCCGTGGTGCAGGCGCGGGGCCGCGCGCTGCGGCTCGATCCCGCGTGGCCCGGCAAGGTGGCGGACAACTGGGCCGTGGTCTGCGTGACAGACCAGCATCCCAAGGGCGCGGTGGACTACTCCCGTTTCGTCCGCAAGCATGACAGGTATTTCGCGCTGTCCGGCACGGGCGATATCATCTCCGGCGTCGCGCACGTCGATCCGGTGCTGTCGCCGTTCGAACCGCCCGTTGAGGGAAGGTTCGGCGAACTGAACGCCGCGATGCTTGTTCGCGCCCAGGCCCGCGAGGCCACCCGCGAGCGATGGGCCATCGGCGAGCCCTACGCCGACGAGCCCGTCGCGACGGTGACGGTGGTGCCCGG
>JAFARZ010000123.1 GCA_019245115.1 Streptosporangiaceae bacterium
CCCCGCGTGCCAAGTTTGCCCGGCGTGCCCGGCGTGCCCGGTTCAGGGCGTTTCCTCCGCCGAGTGAGGTCCTCTGCTCCCGGTCTGCCGCGGGCGTGGGCGGCGGGCCGGCCGTCCGGGCCGGTGAGCGTGAAGTCGTATGTCGTCTGGCTGTTCCCGGCGGCTGCGTCGGCCAGGTCTCTTACCAGGTCAGGGTCGATCGGGCCGGTCCCGCGCAGGACCCCGGGCCGCCCGGCCATGCCGGTCAGCGTGGCGACCGGGGCGGTCAGATGGATCCGCGCGACGACACCACTGCCACCACCACCACCACTGCCGCCGCAGGCGCATACCCCGCCCGCAGGCCCGCCCGGACCCGGACCGCCCGGCCGCGGTCCAGATCCGCCGCCATCGCCGCGGTTGCCGCCGTCGCCGTCGTTTCCCTCGCCGCGGCGGCGCTCGCCGAGGTCGGCGAGGGGGTCGGCTTCGCCGAAGCGCTCTAGAAACGCGAGCACACGCAAAGTGTCCATGTCGCCGTCGACGCCGGCCTTCTTGAACAGTCTGGCGCGGGCGGTGAGCAGCCGGTCCATCCGCAGCACCGCCACCGGCGGCAGCTCCCGCCCGGCGATCATCCCGTTACCGGATACCTCCGGGCGGACCTCGATCCGGCACTCCCGCGCCGCATCCTCACGGTTCTTACGCGCCGCGTCGGGATTGACCTCGATCACCGCCCGGGCGATCCGGTCCCGCAGCATCCCGTGCGTCATCATCTCCACATCGGGATGGGCGAACAGGATCCGCTCGGCCTGGCGGGCCTCGTCCGGGGTCAGGTTCGCGCACTGCAAGACGATCGTGGCGGCTTTCCGCTCATCAATACAGCCGTCGCGCAGCTTGGCGGAGGTGACCGGCAGCTTGACGCACAGATCCCAGGCCAGGCCCAGCAGGTGATCCGCGGACCGCCGGTCGATGGCCAGCGCCAGGCCCAGTTCCCCGGCGGTTCCCTCGGCCCACACCTGCGGCATCATCGCCGGGCCCCGCAACCGGCACCCGGGCGCCGGGCGGCGGCGGATGATCTCCGCGACCGCGGCCAGCCGCTCCCAGACTTGCCGGGCTTCCAGCCTGCGGCGGGCACCGAGCACGCCGAACAGTTCGTCATCGCTGACCCCGGCGAAATCCCGTGCCGCGCCGGAGGCGTAATCAGCACGCGAAGCCAGCACCGTATCCGGGGCCGCGACATCCCACGGCTGCCCCTGCCCGAACCCGCCCGCCGGACCCGCCTGGATGCCGGGAATCACCGGCGCACCCGGACTATGCGCGAACCCGGTCTCCACCCCGGCGGCCAGCAGCCGCCACCGGATCTCCGCCTGCTCCGCCTCATCCGCATCCGACTCAGCGATCACCCCGGCCAGATCACCCGGCCACTCCCGGTCATCCCCCTCCGGATCCGGCGGCAGGCCATCCTCCAGCCACGGCGGCTCGTCGCCGCATGCGGCGTGCCCGGCGATCATCGCATCCTCGGCTCTGCCGCTCAGAGCCCTCCTGCTCAGATCCCTGGTGCTCCCGCCCGCTGGTACCGGTCCTTCCATCCGCGTCCACCCCCTTCCCGGCCCCGGTCGCCGCTATGAAGATAATCGAACTCTATCACGATTACTTGATGAGTTACTGCGATACGTGTTCGCTTATAGAGAACGACGTCCGGAGACGGGGGCCGTAATAGCCTGTTTGGGGACCTCAACACGGTCGGATGAAACCCGTCCTCAGCGTGACGATGGCGCCATTCATCGCGTTGGCTGGGAGATTTGTCCGGTTCCAGCCCCCCGGTAGGGTTCACCGTGGACACTTCAGGAGGGCGCACGGAAAGCACATGCGAGTGAAGGCAGTGATCTTCGACTTCTCCGGGACGCTCTTCCGCTGCGAGGACACGCGGTCATGGCTGCGCGGAGCGCTCGCGGAGGCGGGCATCGACGCGCCGGACGCGGAGATAACCGGCTACGCCGAGCGCCTCAGGGTCAGCGGCGGACAGCCGGGCGGGCACGCCGACTTCGCGGTGCCCGAGCACCTCACGTCGTTGTGGCGCCGCCGTGACCTGACCGCCGCCGACCATCGCGCTGCCTACACGGCGCTGATCAGGCTGGCCGGGCTGCCCTGGCCGGGACTGGACGAAATCCTGTATGACCGGCACCGCCTGCCGCAGGCGTGGCGCCGGTATCCGGATACGCTCGCCGTCCTGGAGGTCCTCGCGGAACACGGGATCCCGGTGGCGGTTCTCTCCAACATCGGCTGGGACCTGCGACCCGTGTTCGAGTACCACGGCATGGCCCATCTGGTGGCGAGCTATGTGCTGTCGTTCGAGGTGGGCATGCAGAAACCGGATCCGCGCATCTTCCGCCTCGCGTGCGACCTGCTCGGAGAGGATCCGCGCGACGTGCTGATGGTGGGCGACAACCTCGTGGCCGACGGGGGCGCCACCGAGATCGGCTGCTCGTTCCGCGCCGTCGGTCACCTGGCCGTCAGCGAGCGGCCGCGCGCCCTGCTCGATGCGGTGAGACATTTACGCTGGGAAAACTCGCTGGCCTCCGCCGCCGCAGCAGGCTTGGATGGAGCCCATGCGGCCTGACCTGAACCTGGATCTCGGCACTGACCTGCGGCTGCGAACCCTGGGCATCGACGACGCCGCCCTGGTCACGGAGGCCACCAGCCGGGAAACAAAACCAGCCCTGTGGGGTCCGCGTCCAGCGGGAGCCTACTCGCCGCACGACGCGCAAGCGGCGCTGCTGGCATGGGATCCCGCCGCGGGAGGCCAGTTCTCCATCGGAATCCTGCGCGGTCAGCAACTCCTTGGCGCGATCGGGCTCATGCCCGACCAGCCGGGAAGCGCCGAACTGGCCTACTGGATCCGGCCCGAACAACGAGGCCGGGGCATCGCCTCGCAAGCCGTACAGGCCACCACGCCATGGGCCCATCGCACCCTCGCCATCCCCCGGATCTGGCTGGAGATCCGCCCCGGCAATGAGCCGTCACTCCGGGTCGCCCAGCGGGCCGGCTACCGCTTCGAGCAGCGTCTCCCCCAGCACTGCCGCGACTGGTCAGCCGATGACGCCGAACACGACTCATGGCACGACTGCCTCATCTGGTCCCACGAAAGCAGCGGAAGCGACGGAAGCGACGGAAGCGATCAGCCGCGGCCGTAGCGGGTTTCGGCCTGCCAGAAGTAGACCACGCCGATCGCGAGCGTTATCAACGCCCAGCCGATTCCGGCCAGCCACAGTTCCCCGATGTTGATGGCCGGGTGGCAGTACGCCTGGAAAGCGGGGATCTTCCTGGCATTGAAGATGGCGCACTTCCCCGCGTCGTACGGCTGCGCGCCCGCCGCGTTGGCCCGTTGCGTCGTCATGATCGCGAACCGGGTGAGCGAGATGTACACCGCCGCCGGGTTGATCGTGAGCAGATCCTTGGCCCACAGCGGCAGCGCGGCGGGGAGCGCCTCGATGCTGTACATCACCCCGCAGAAATACCGCCACACCCGCAGCAGGAACGGGACAAGCTGGCTCACGTCCTGGGCGCCCGCTCCGACGCGGGCCAGGATCAGCGCCGCGCCCATGTTGAACATCGCCTGCAGCACCAGCGCGGGCACGAGCAGGAACCAGTACAGCGTGAGCGGCTCACCGGTGCCGAGCACGATGGCGAACAGCACCAGCATGGACAGCAGCAGTTGCTGGAATTCCACCAGCACATAGGCCAGCGGCAGGCAGGCACGCGGGAAATGCAGCGCGCGTATCAGCGCGATATTCGCCCGCATTACCCCCGACCCCACCACGATGGATCGCTCGGTGAACGAGAAGATGAACACGCCCGTGACCAGGTATGCGGTGTAATTCTCGATGCCGCGATTGGCCTTGAACAGCACTCCGAAGATCAGGTAGTAAACGGCGGAATTGAGTAGCGGAGTTAGCACCTGCCAGAGCTGGCCGAGCCGGGCTTCGGTGTACATCGACACGTTGCGCGCGGTGGCGTAGGCGAGGATGAAGTGCCGGCGCTCCCACACCGTACGCAGGTAACGAACCAGCCCAGGCCGCGCTGAACTGGGCCGCAGGCCGTATTGTGCGGCCATCTCAGCGAGCGACTGGCCGGAGGCCAGTTCGTGGCCGGGCTCACGACCCGGCGAGGCCGAGTGATCCGGCGAGGCCGAGCCATCGAGCAGGCTGCCCGGCGCGGTCAGCCTCCCGCGATCTCCCATGGCTGAGAATCCTACGGATCCGCTGGCCGCCGACCGCCAAATCAACCGCTGAGCGCCAATCGTTTACCGGGAATTCTCCGCCGGTAAACCAGGCCCTCACTCAGATCAGGTGCGCGGTGTCGTTGAAGGAACGGAGCACGGCGGGTCCATCGGAATACCAGTCGATCTCGCACAGCGCGGCGACGTCGAGGTGCATGCGGAACAGCGCGGCGGGCGGGGCAAGCAGTGCCCGCACGATCAGCGCCTTGATCGGTGTCACGTGACTGACGATGAGCACACGCCGTTCGTTATAAAGGCCGAGCACCCGGTCCAGCGCCGCTGATACCCGCGCCCGCACCGCGCCAAAGCTCTCGCCGCCGGGCGGCGCCACCGTGGGATCAGCCAGCCACGCGGTCATCTCGTCCGGCCATCTGGCGTGCACCTCCGCGAACGTCAGCCCCTCCCAGGCACCGAAATCCGTCTCACGGAACCCCTCTTCGATCACCACGTCCGCACCGCTCACAGCGGCGACCGCCGCCGCCGTCTGCTGGGCTCGCAGCAGCGGCGACGTCACGATGACGTCCAGCCCGGCGCAAGCCAGCCGCTTCGCCGCCGCGGCCGCCTGGCCGGCGCCGGCACCGGTGAGCGGCACGTCGGACGTGCCGGCATACCGCTTCTCCACCGACATCGGGGTCTCGCCGTGCCGGAGCAGCACGGTCACCGTGGGCACGCCCGAGGCGGGTCGCCAGCTGGTGCGGGGTCGCAAGAGACTTACAAGCCGGATTCTGGCGTCCGGACCAGGATGCGGCGGCACTCCTCGCACCGGACCACCTCGTCCGGCGCCGTCGACTTGATCGCGTTCAGGTCGACCGTGCTGAGCGACACGTGGCAGCCCTGGCACTGGCCGCGTTTCAGCATCGCGGCCCCTACCCCGCTGGACGCGCGGATCTTGTCGTACAGCGCGAGCAGTTCGGACGGTATCTCCGCCCCCACCGAGGCCCGTTTCGCCGCGGCCGACGCGGTGGCGGAATCGATCTCCCCGACCGCCGTGTCCCGCCGGGCGGTCACCTCGGCCTGTTCGGCGCTGAGCGAGTCCCGCTCGGTGGTCAGCTCATCGCGCTGAGCCTCCAGGCCTTCGCGGCGCTCCATGAACTCCAGCACGATCTCCTCGAGGTCGGCCTGCCGTTTGTGCAGCGATTCGATCTCGGACTGGAGGTTGGACAGCTCGCGCGCCGCCGATACCTGCCCGGCGTCCAGCCGCGCCCGGTCCTTGTCGATCCGGGCCCGGACCTGATCCACGTCGCGCTCCGCCCGGGTCTGGTCCCGGGACAGGTCCGACAGCGCGGTTTCGGCGACCACGATGGCGTCCCTGAGCTCGGCGGCGCGTTTGTCGAGCCTGGCGAGTTCCCCGATCTCCGGAAGGCTTGCTTTACGGTGCTCGAGCCGGTTCAGTTCGGCGTCAAGATCGGCGAGTTGAAGCAGGCGGAGCTGGGTCTGCGGTGATGCCTTCACCGACCCAACGTTAGTCCCCCCGCTGAGGTGTGTCGCATGGTAGACCTGTGCGCCATGGAAATCCCTCGCGTCAGCCGGCCGTACATGCCGGGATACGGGATCCTGGAAGCGACCGAAGGCAGTGGCCTGCTGCACTGGTCCTGGGCCGCCGAACGGCTCACCGCCGCACGTAACTACTGGGTGGCGACGGTCTGGCCGGACGGCCATCCGCACGTCATGCCCGTCTGGGGCATGTGGGATGACAGAATGCTGTGGTTCACCAGTGGCTCACAGTCACGAAAGGTACGCAATCTGGTAGCTGATCCGCGGTGCTGTGTCACCACCGAGGACGCCTCCGACCCGGTCGTGATCGAGGGGGTGGCGCGTGTATCCACCGAGCCTTCGGTACTCCAGCGGGTGATCGATCTGATGAACGCCAAGTACCGGACGGATTACGGCGTCGACTTCCTGGACCCGGCGAAGAACGCGACCGTCGGAGTCTGGCCGAAGCGGGTGTTCAGCCTCCGGGCCGGGGACTTCACCGGCTCGCCGACTCGCTGGGTCTTCGAGGAGTAGCCGCGGGGGGTCCGGGGGGGACGGTTCCCCCCCGGTAATAACGCCGCAATATATGCCTGGGCCGTGACTGGCCTTGGGCCAGGTAGCGTGAAATCGTGGCCCGAGCGTTCGTCAAGGCCGGCCGGCGGTCCATCGCGGGGGCCGCCGCCGGGCTGCTGACCGCGGCGGCCGCGATAGGCGTCGCGCAGGTCGTGGCCGGGCTGACGGTCCCGGCGAGCTCGCCGGTGCTGGCGGTCGGTCAGGCTGCCATCGACCTCACCCCGCAGCCGGTGAAGGACTTCGCCATCTCCACGTTCGGGGCCAACGACAAGAACGTCCTGCTGGGCGGGATCCTGGTCGTGCTCGCGCTGTTCGCCGCGGCGACCGGCGCCGCGGCGGTGCGGCGGCTGAGCTGGGGCTTGTGGGGGCTCGGGGCGTTCGCCAGCCTGGGCCTCGCCGCGGCTGCGACCCGGCCGGACGCCACCGCGGAATGGGTGGTGCCGACGCTGGCCGGCGCGGCGGCCGGGGCCTTCGCGATGGTACGGCTCACCCGTGCCGCCGTAGCCCTGAGTCCGGCAGCCCGCAGTCCGGCGGGTCCCCCGGAGTCATCCGCGGCCACGGCACCCGGCGAGCTCGAGGAGCCGGCGTTCACCTACCTGCCGAACCCGGATGAGCCGCCGCGCCGGCCCCGGCGCCCGGAACGCCGCCAGTTCCTGGTCGCCAGCGGCCTGGCGGCCGCCACCGCCGCCGTCGGTACCGTGGCCGGCCGGGTGCTGGCCGAGCGCTACAACGTCGCCAAGGCGCGTGCCGCACTCCGCTTCCCCGCTCCCGCCGCGCCCGCGCCGCCGCTGCCGCCTGACGTCGATCTGCGGGTCCCGGGGCTTAGTTCATTCATTACAGCGAACGACGGTTTCTACCGCGTTGACACCGCCTTGCTTCTCCCTGAGGTGGATCCGGCCACCTGGCGGCTCCGGATCCACGGCATGGTGCGACGCGAGGTGGTGATCACGTTCGGCGAACTGCTCAAGCGGCCGCTGATCGAGGACTACGTAACGCTGACCTGCGTATCTGATCCAGTCAGCGGCCCCTACGTGGGCAACGCCAAGTGGCTGGGCGCGAGCCTCGCCGCGCTTGTCCGCTCAGCCGGCCCGCTGGCCGGGGCCGACCAGCTGCTGTGCACCTCCGTGGACGGCTTCACGTCCGGGACGCCGCTGGCCGTGGTGCTCGACGGCCGGACCCTGCCTGCTGAGGGTGGCCTGCTGGCCGTGGCGATGAACGGCACGGCATTGCCGGTCGCGCACGGCTTCCCGGCGCGGATGGTGGTGCCCGGCCTGTACGGCTACGTTTCGGCCACCAAATGGGTAACCGACATCGAGGTCACCACGTTCGCTTCGGCGCAGGCGTACTGGGCGGTGCGGGGCTGGGCGCAGCAGGCGCCGATCAAGACCGAGTCGCGGATCGACGTGCCCGGTTCCGGCGCTTCCCTGCCGGCCGGGCGTACGCCGGTCGCGGGAGTCGCCTGGGCACAGCACAAGGGCATAGCCGCGGTCGAGGTCCGGGTCGACGGCGGGCCATGGCGCCACGCCCGGCTGGCCGCGGTGCCGGGCATCGACACCTGGCGGCAGTGGGTGTGGGACTGGGACGCCGCTCCCGGCGGTCACACGCTTGAAGCCCGCGCCACCGACGCCACCGGGTACACGCAGACCCCGGTCCAGGCCCCGCCGACCCCGAATGGGGCCAGCGGCTACCCCTCCGTAGGGGTTACAGTTCGACGGTGACTGACAAGGCCGCGGTGACGTCCACCTTTACCGAGCTTGCCCAGGCATACCTCGACGACCTCGCGGAACGGCGTCCCGACCTGGCCACCGAGCACGGAGACCACCGGTTCGACGCTCATCTCCCCGACCGGTCGGCCGCGGCGCTGGCCGGCGAGCGCCGCGCGCTGGATGGCTGGGCGGCGCGGCTGAGCGCGCTGGATGTCCAGACGCTGTCCGCCGAGGATCAGGTCGACGCCGCCATCATGGCCAACGACGTGACACGGCGTATCTTCGAGATCGACGAGCTGCGCGAGCACACCTGGGACCCGCTCCCGGCCAATCCGGGCCGGGCCATCTACCGGTTGCTCGGCCTGGAGTTCGCGCCGCTGCCGGAACGGCTCGCCAGCGTCGCGGGACGGCTCGCTGAGGTCCCGGCCATGCTCGCCGCGGCCAGGTCGCAGCTCGGGCCCATGCCAAGGGTGCATATCGAGACCGCCATCGGACAGTTCTCCGGCACGATCAAGCTCGTCACCGATGCCATCGACGAAGCCCTGGAAGCGGAACCGTCCCAGGCCGCGCGGATCGGCAAGGTACGGCCCGCGGCGCTGGAGGCGCTCACCGCCCACCGGGACTGGCTTTCCGCCCAGCTTTCGGCGGATGTCTTCACCTCACCACGGATCGGCATGGAGCGGTTCGCCAGCAAGCTGGCCCTCACATTGCATTCCGACGCCGACGCCGATTCGGTCCTGGCCCGCGCGAATGCCGACCTGGAGCGGGTAACCGAGGAGATCACCTCCCTGGCCGCGGCGCTCGGCGGCGACGTCCGGCTGGTCCTCGACCGGCTGGCCGCCGACGCGCCCGACGACCACAGCATCCGCGGCTTGTGCCGGGAGGCGCTGACCGCGCAGACCGCCTTCGTCCGGGACAGCCGGATGGTCACGGTGTACGACGACCCGATAGAGATCATCGAGATGCCGGAGATCGACCGCGGCGTCGCGGGAGCCTACTGCGACTCGCCGGGCGCGTTCGAGACCGCGCCGCTGCCGACCTTCATCGCCGTTTCACCTACTCCGGCCGACTGGACGGCCGAGCGGGTGGCTTCGTACTACCGCGAGTACAACCGGCACATGGTGCATAACCTGATGGTGCACGAGGCCATGCCGGGCCATGCCCTCCAGCTTCAGCATTCCAGCCGGTTCGGCGCGTCCAGCACCGCGATCCGTAAGGCACTCACCTCCGGGGCGTTCATCGAGGGCTGGGCGGTCTACACCGAGGAGGTGATGGCCGGCCATGAGTATCCGGGCGACGGCGACCCGCGCACCGTGCGGATGCAGCAGCTCAAGATGCAGCTCCGCGGCATCATCAACGCCATCCTCGACGCGGGAGTGCACGCGCGCGGAATGACCGAAGCCGAGGCCATGGCGCTCATGATGGAACGCGGCTACCAGGAGGAGGGCGAGGCGGCCGGTAAATGGCGCCGCGCCCAGCTCACCTCGGCCCAGTTGTCCACGTACTACGTCGGCTACTCCGAGATCGCCGACCTCGCTCGCGCCCTGAAGGCAGCCCAGCCCCACGCTACTGAGCAGCAGATCCATGACACGATGCTGGCTCACGGCTCTCCCCCCGTCCGCCTGCTCCGCACCCTCCTCCTCCCCTGACCCCGTTCGCCTTCTCCCGCCTGACCCCGTCCGCCTCCTCCTCCCCTGACCGCGCCGCCTCCTCCTCCCCCCGACCCCGTTCGCCTTCTCCTCCCCCTGACCGCGCCCGCCGCACGCGGCCCATAACCGACATATCCGGTATGTCCTCAGCCTGGCCGAGCGTCTCGGATAACGCGGACGATTACCATAACGGGATCGCGATCCCGGCTTGGCGGATTGACCGTGAGCTTGAAAGGCCAGGGTCTGTCACCCGTGGGAGGCACGCGGCCAGTTCGCGGATCGGAGCCGCGGCTTCGTCTCGGACGGGATGCGGAATTAAGGTGGAACATCTGTGCTGAGTGGAAATTTAATGTACGAATACGGCGGGTAAATTTCCGTGTAGCACGAAATTTCCACGCTATTTGGAGGCGAGGGCAACCGTCTGGGCTAACCCGCGTCCGAGCCGATAACACCGGTGGCACGCCCTGGCAAGCTCGATGCGCATCGGGGCGCCGAGGACCCTGAATCTTCGAACTTTGCATGTGTGCGGCGGTTGCAGTGGACGAAGCGGAAGAAAAGGGCCTCGCGGAAGAAAGGGCGCCGGTTTCCAGCGCCCTTTCTTCCAAAAGGCCCCTAAATTCCGCACGGTGGCTGACCCATGCGGCCGCTATGCGGTGATACGCGTAAGTTCACCAGGCGCGTGCGGGCGCTGATCCCGCGTCCGGGCGCCGACGGCTCGGGCCCGGCACGACGCCAGGCCGAAAACTAGGTATGGCATATAGGTGAGGTGACGGATGTGCGATGTCCGGCTCAGACGCAAGACTGCCTTAGCCGGGCCGTCCGGGAGGGATCACCGTGCCGCGCTTTGCGCGGTCCGGTGCTACGGACGGTCCGGCCCCCGGTGACTTCCGGGCCTCCCGACGGTGGAACAGGCGTCGTTCGGCGATCGACCAGCCGATCGAGGTGACCAGGTATATCCCGGTCGCGAGCGGAGCGAACGCCGCGAAGACCACGGTGAGGTAAGGAAGCACCCTGCCGAGCAGCCCGGTGCCCGGGGCGTTCCCGCTTGCGCTCTGGGCGCCGGGCGTGGGCCGGGCGACCGTGCGGGAAATCTCGGCCACGCAGGCGATCAGCACGATCACGGTGGCGAGCGCCGCGCCGGCGAGCGAGACGCCGAACGTCATCACCGCTGCCTCAGCCCTCTCCTATGGCGGATTGCCTCCTACGATACCTTCGCCAGCTCGGCCACGGCGGCCAGGAGCCGGTCCACATCGGACTCGTCGTTGTAGTGCACCAGGCCGGCCCGGACGGCGCCCGACTCGCGCAGGCCGAGCACCCCGGCGAGTTCCCAGGCGTAGTTGTCACCGTGCCACACGTTGACGCCCTCGGCCGCGAGCCGCGCGGCGACCTGGCGCGGCGAATAGCCAGCGACCGTGAAGAACGCGGTCGGGGCGCGCCTGGCCGCCTTCCCGTACAAGGTCACGTGCTCCATGGCGGCCAGGCCACCGAGCAGCCTGCCGAACAACTCCCGCTCATACGACTCGACCTCGCCCATCGAGGCCAGCAGCCGCTCCCGCCGGCTTCCGGCAGAAGCAGTACCAAGCGAAGCCAGATGCTCCACCGCGGCGGTAACACCCGCGAGATCGGCGAACGCCGTGGTTCCCCGCTCAAACCGTCCGGGCACCCCTTCCGGTGCCGGCGCCAGCTTGTCCGGCCGCAGCGTCTCGAGCAGGGCGGGATCCGCGATCACCGCGCCGATGTGCGGTCCGGACCACTTGTACGCGCTCGTAGTGTAGAAGTCCGCGCCAAGCGCCCGCACGTCGACCGGGAAATGAGGGGTGGCATGGACGCCGTCGACAAAGCACAGCGCACCGGCCTCGTGCGCGGCGGCGGCGATTGCCGCAACGTCCGGCCGGGTGCCCACCACGTTGGACGCCGACGTCACCGCGACCACGCGGGTGCGCGGTGACAGCAGATCCGCGTACTGCGCAGCCGGCAGCTCTGTTGTCGAGGCTGAAGGCTCGGTGGTCGATATGTCGACTTCGGCCCACCGGACCGTGGCGCCGGCCTGAGCCGCCGCCTGCACCCAGGGCCGGATGTTGGCGTCGTGATCGAGTCGCGACACGATCACCTCGTCCCCCGGCCGCCATTCCTTGGCCAGGGTGAAGGCGAGCCGGTAGGTGAGCGTGGTCATGTTCGGCCCGAGGATCACGCCGTCTGGCTCCCCCCCGACCAGATCGGCGATGGCGCGACGGCATCCGGCCACGATGGCCCCTGACCTGTCGCTGGCGGGGAACGCTCCCCCTACGTTGCCGATGCCCGACTGGTAAGCCTCGGCGATCGCCTGGATCACCGCCGAAGGCACCTGCGTGCCAGCGGCTCCATCCAGATAAGCAGTACCATCACGCAGCGCCGGATAAGCGGCCCGGACGCGGCCGGAGTTGAAGCTCACGAAGACGCACTTTACTTGCGAACAGCCTGGCTCTCCGGACCGGGGACCCGTGTGTAGAGTTCGCGGACCCGTCCGGCCAGGGCCACGAAGAACCCCGCGAACCCAGCGACAGCCAGCACGCCACCCACCGCGACATCCATCCGGCTCGCGTCGATCCAGCCGGCACCAGATGGCTGGAACCGCAGAGCGAACGGCGCGGCGATCAGCCAGGCGCCGGTCAGGAACACGATTACCAGCGCGCCCATGCTCAGGCGGCTCACCACGCCTCCTCCTCGCCGCCACCCACCACGAGCAACTCCGCTCTGTGCCCAGGGGGGTCCGGGGGGATGGCATCCCCCCGGAAAAAGAGGCCCCGGTGACTCTCCTCATCGGCCGGCACGGGCTCGGCCTGAGGTGGGTCGGCCCGAGGTGGGTTGGCCCGAGGTGGGTTGGCCCGAGGTGGGTTGGAGAGGCCTTGCGGCAGCACTTCGACGTCGTCGGCTGGGAAGCAGGGACCCTCGGCGAGCAGCGGCGTGAGCAGCGCCCGCAGGTCGGTAAGCACCTGCGCCGGGTCGGGCGCGGCCACGAGATCGCGCTGCCGCGCGGCGCGGACCAGCCGTTCCGCCCGGGCCTGACGTCGCGCCGACCGGCGGGACCGCCTGGACCGGCGAGCCCGCAGCACGCCGTCCGCGCGAAGTCTCCGGCGCCACAGCGCAGCCCAGCAGACCAGCGTGACCAGGCCCACGGCCGCCAGCCCGCCCCCGGTAGCCAGCGCGGTGACAGCCGCGCGTCCCCACGCCGGATAGCCGAACGCGAACGGTGTCAGCACGAGCCACCCGCCCGCACACATCCCGAGCGCAGCGACGCACAGGCCGGTCAGGTAGGCCAGGGGGGTGTGGGGCGATGACATCCCCCGCACGGAGACAGCGGGGTCTGGGGGTGCCGACCCCCCGGGGCAGTCAGTACCGCCGAAGCCCATCAGCTACCTTTCGCAATGAAATAATTACGCTAAGTTCCGATGGGGCATCACACTAACACCCGGAGCCACCCCGGATCACGTCCCGACGCGCCGAGCAGATCCAGCCATTCGTCATAGCCTTCGGCAACGGCTTGCGCCTGCACTGCTTGTTCCGAAGCCTCCGCCGTCCAAAGCTGCGGCATCCCAGTTCGCCACGCGCTCAGCACGAGTCCGGGGTCGGCTGGCCGGTAGTCCTTGCCCAGCGACCGCGCGAGATCCCACGCGTGCAGGTGCCATTCCGCGCACGCCAGCCCGGCCATCGCGCCCACGGTCACGATGTGCCCCCGGTAGGAATGGTGCGGCCACTCCCACAGCGCCTGCACCCGCCGGCCGTAGGCCCGGGCCGATTCGGCGAAGGCGGCGATGTGCTCAGGCCCGGGACCGTCCGGCAGAGCGGCCAGCTCGGCGCTGTTCTGCCGGGCCAGCTTGCGAGCCAGCGAATCGGCCGGTGCGCCCGTCGCCATCAGCCGCGCCAGCCGTGAGTCCGGGGCGTCGTCCAGATATTCGTGATAGTCGTCGGCTATGCACCGCAGATGTCCGGCCAGGTCAACCGCGCGCCAGTCGATACAGGGCGTCGGGCCGAGCCACGCCGCATCGCTGAACTGCACGGCCAGCTCGCAGATGACCGTGATGCCGTCGCGGTAAGCGGCCAGAATGGCGGTCCGCGACGGGCGGCTCATTTGGCACCGCGAAAAAAGGTGCTGCTGCGCTGCACGGTTCCTCTCCCTGACCGGCTTCCCCGGCAACCGTTTCGCGAAGCTCCCGGGTGAGCCAGCGTGCCAGAGTTACCGCTCCGGGACAAGGCGTCCGCGATAACAAAAAAGAGGTGACAAGGTCACACACGGGCGGTTAACCTCCGCTACATGCCCCCAGACCCTTCCGCGCCGATGACGCACGCCCGGACCAGGGCCAGGGGGGACCGGGGGGATGGCATCCCCCCGGAAGCGGGGGGGTCGAGGGGGGTCGTCCCCCCACGGCAAGCATTGTGGCGGCTGCGGGGTTATCTCAAGCCCTTCCGTACCCAGATGATCATAATGTTCGCGGTGGCGGTCGCCTCGGTCGCCGCGGAGATAGCGATCCCGCTGCTGACCAAGTCGGTCATCGACGGGGCGATCGCGCACGGGGTCAAACGGCTGCTGATCCCGCTCGGCCTGGCCGCGCTGGGCCTGGGGGTGGCCGAGGGCGCCGCGAACATGATCCGGCGCTGGATCCAGGCCGACGCGGTGGCCCAGATCGAGAAGACGATCCGTGATGACCTCTACGCGCACCTCCAGCGGCTGCACGTGTCGTTCCACGACGCCTGGCAATCCGGCCAGCTGCTGTCCCGCGCCACGACCGACCTGTCGACGATCCGCCGCTTCGCCGGCTTCGGCCTGATCTTCCTGGTTATCAACACCGGCCAGTTCTTCGCCGTGATCGTCCTGCTGGTCCGGCTGAACTGGTGGCTCGGCCTGACCACCGCCGCGGTATTCACGCCGGTGCTGCCGGTGTGCGTACGGTTCGAGAAGCGCTACCGGGTGCTGTCCAGAAGGGTGCAGGACCAGCAGGGCGACCTGGCCACGCAGATCGAGGAAGCGGCCACCGGCATCCGCGTGCTCAAGGCACTGGGCCGCGGCAGGCAGGCCGCCGCCCGCCACGCCACG
>JAFARZ010000395.1 GCA_019245115.1 Streptosporangiaceae bacterium
GCGGTGGATGGTCTGGCTCCTGGACAACTACAGCGACGCCTACGCCAGCAACCAGTACCGGGCGCTCCAGCAGTTCTTCCGGTGGTGGTCAGCGGAGGAAGACCTGCCCGACCCCTTCGCCAGGCTCCACCCTCCAAAGGTGCGCGATCGCCTACCTGACTTGGTGGCGGCCCAGCCGATCGAGGCGCGGCTCCCGGGGACGGTGCTGCCAGCCGAGACGCGAGCGGCGCTGACCGACTCGCGGTAGGGGGCGATGGTGTGCGGGCTGGCACCGCGCTGGGTAATCAGCCGGTCGGTGAAGAAGGCTTCCAGGATCGGCGCCAGCACGGTCATGACGGCCTCCCGTCGGCGCCGTGCGGGCGGGGTGGCGGTGCCGGCCAGGACCACGGGCCGGGCGAAGTTTCCTGCACGCCGCGCTGCTGGACCCGGTGCCCGGTGCTGGTGATGATCGGCCGCCGCGTGAACGCGGTGCGGATCGAAGGTTCGAGGACGGTCAGCTAGGCCATCGGGGCCCGTGACAGCCGAAGTCAGCCGATCCTTTCGGCCAGCGACACGATGATCCCGTCCGGTCCGCGCACGTAGGCCATGAGCCACAGTTTCTCGTATCGGCCGATGCCGCCGACCAGGCCATAGCCGTCTGCGGCCAGCTGGTCGACGGTCGCGTGGAGGTCGTCGACTTCGAAGGCCACGTTGCGCAGCCCGAGTTCGGTGGACATCGCGGCGGGGGATCCGGGCTGATGATCGGGCCGGGTGAAGCTCGACAGCTCTACTCCGGGGCCTCCGCCGGCCAGACGCAGCATGACGATCTCGCTGCGTGAGTCGGGGATGCCGATGACGGTGTCGACGAACTCGCCCTCCATGGGCATCCGGCCCTCGACCTCGAGGCCCAGCGCGACGAAGAACGCGGTGGCTTGGTCGAGGTCGGCGACGGTGATGCCGACGTGGTCGAAACGCTTGACGTGAGGCATGAAATCCATTCCTTCTGTTGTGGCGTGCGGTCTGGCCGGAAACGGCAGTGCCTGAGGGGTGTTCAGTCGTGTGGTGTGAGCAGGACGACCGGGATCTGACGTTCGGTCTTGGCTGCGTACTCCTCGTACAGCGGGAAGATGCGCACCATCTGCGGCCAGAGGGCCTCGCGTTCGGACGGGGACGCCAGGCGCGCCCGGGCGGTAAAGCGTCGACTTCCCGCCTGGACTCCGACGCTGGGCTCGGCTTGCAGGTTGTGGAACCAGTCCGGGTGCTCGTCGGCGCCGCCTTTGGAGGCGACGACGACGAAGTCGTCCCCGGACGTTCCGTAAATCAGACAGGTGCGGCGCGGCTGCCCGCTGGCACGTCCGGTTGTGACGAGTACGAGCATGCGCACGCCGTTTGCTTCGTGTCCTTCGGTTCCGCCCGAGGCGAGGTAGGTCCGGGTCTGCTCGGCGACCCAGTCCCATTGCGAGTCGGTGGCGCGGTCAAGATCATCCGCGACGGCCACGTCAGTCTCCTTTCCTTGCGATGTTGGATGCGGGCTGGTCGCCCGCAGTTACTTGTAGGACGGAGCTGTCCGCCGGTCTCGACATCCCTGGTTCGCCTGTTGTCGATCGAGCTGGCTTGGTCATGTCACGTCTGCTGTCATTTCCGTGGTTCGGCGGGGCGGACCGGGAGGTCGTAGAAGCGGCGGGCGCTGGAGCCGATGCGATCGAGGTCCGTGCCGTAGATGTGCAGAGAGATGGAGGTACTGTCGCTGACGTTGCGGACGCGGTGGATGTCGCCGGGCGGGGCGAAGCCGGTGACCTCGCCGGCCTGGTTCGGGTTGCTGCCGGCCTCGATCAGAGCGGTGCCGTCCTCGGAGAGGGTGTAAAGGTCTTCGTACTCCACGCCGGCCAGGATGCCGAACACGCACCAGGTCACGTGGTCGTGGACGCGGGTCAGCGCGCCCGGCTGCCAGACGATGGCCAGCATCGAGAACGAGCCGTCCGGCTCCACATGCAGGCGGTGACTGCGGTAGGTATCGCGCTCACCGGTGAGCAGATCGGCGGGTAGCAGTCCGGGCGACGGCAGGTGCCCGCGCAACGCGTCGGCCACATGGGACGCGGTGTCGCGCCAGCCGGTGCCGCGGGCGACGGCCGCGCGCACGGCGGTGACCAGTTCGGGCCGTTCGGTGGCGGGGCGCGCGGTTAGGGTGGTGCTCATGGTGTCCTCCTCTGCCGGGTGCCTTTAGCGTCCCTCCGGAGGGCAGGTGCGGTCATCCGTGCTGACCGCAGACCACCACGGATGCCGCCACGGAAAGGGGGCGCGGTGACGGAGCGGATATCTGAGCGGGAGGCCGAGGTGCTGGCCGCGCTGGGCGCGCGGCTGTCCAACGCGCAGATCGCGCACCGGCTGCACATCTCCGTGCGCACCGTGGAAAGCCACGTGTCGTCGTTGCTGCGCAAGTACGGGGTGACGGACCGGTGGGCGCTGGCGGAGCTGGCCCGCTCGGGGGGGCGGGAGCCGGCCCGCATCGCCGGCCTGCCCGCGTCCGGGACGACGTTCATCGGCCGCGCCGCCGAGCGCGCCGCCGTGCTGGCCGCGATCGAGGAGGCCCGGCTGGTGACTCTGCTGGGTCCGGGCGGCGTGGGCAAGACCCGGCTGGCCGCGGTGGTGGCGGAGGATACCGTCGCGCTGTTCCCGTCCGGCGGGGCGTTCGTGGACCTGGTGCCGGTGCGCGACGGGTTCGTGGCCCGGGCGGTCGCGACCGCGCTGGGGGTGACCGAGGGCTCGCACCAGCCGCTGGCCGAGGCGGTCGCGGCGCGGCTGGGCACCGGGCGGTGGCTGCTCGTCCTGGACAACTGCGAGCACGTGATCGACGAGGCGGCCGAGTTCGCCGAGCGGATCCTGGCCGCCTGCCCGGGCACCCGTGCGCTGGTGACCAGCCGGGAGCGGCTGGGCATCCCGTGCGAGCGCAGCGTGCCGATCGCTCCGCTGCCACTGGGCTCGGACGCCGAGCGGCTGTTCCGCGACCGGGCGCTGGCCGCGGACCCGCAGTTCGTGGCGGAGCCTGCGGTGATCGCGGAGCTGTGCGCGCGGCTGGACGGGCTGCCCCTGGCGATTGAGCTCGCCGCAGCCCGCGCCGCGTCGCTGGGCCCTACGGGTCTGCTCGCGGCCCTCGACGACGCGCTGCGGCTGCTGTCCGGCGTGCGCGGCGGCGACGAGCGGCACCGGTCCCTGCGCGCGGTGCTGTCCTGGAGCTATGAGCTGCTCGGTGAGGAGGAGCAGACGCTGTTCCGTCGGCTCGGGGTGTTCGTCGGGGCGTTCGACATCGACGCCGCGGCGGCGGTCGGCGGGGACCGGGCGAGCGTCGCGGACCTGCTCGGCCGGCTGGCGGACAAGAGCCTCGTGGTTCACCTGCGCGGGCGGGTCAGCCGGTGGCGGCTGCTGGAGACGGTACGGGCGTTCGCTTTGGCCCAGATGTCGGCCGCTGGTGAGGAGGACAAGACCCGGGCGCGCCTCCTGCGCTGGGCCGCCGACGCGGCAGGCGCCACGGAGGCCAGGCTCGGCGGGCACGTGTGGCGGGAGGACTTCGACGCTATGGCCGCGGACTTGCGGGCCGCGCTGGCCGCGTCCGGCGGTCCGGATGACGTGACGCACCGGCTGGCGCGTGCCCTGGCGCACCTGACCTTCGCCCGCCGCCACCTGCTGGAGTCCTTCGCGCACCACCGGACCGCCGCCGCGGTCGCGACGAGCGCCGCTTCGGCCGCGCGCGACCTGCGGGCGGGAGCCGGGTGCGCGCACGTAAGCACCACGTCCAACCAGCACGTGTACGAGCTGCTGCTGGAGGCGGCCGGGCAGGCCAAGCGGGCCGGCGATGAACGGGGCCGGGCGATCGACCTGGCACGCGCGGTGGAAACGGCGTGCCGGTACCCCGAGGCGTTCGAGACGGGAATCCCCCGCGAGCGCCTCCTCGGCCTGTTCGACGACGCGGTCGCGGCCGGACCCGCCGACGATCCGGAGGTGGCGGCGTGCGTGGCCGTTACCCGGGCGTGGCTGGCCGGCCCGGACCGGGGGGCGCCGGACCTCGCGCTCGTGCCGGCCGCCGTCGCCGCCACCCGGGCGACCGCGGATCCGGTACTGATCAGCTCCGGGCTGTGCGCGGCGGCGGCCGCGGCGCTGCGCGCCGGACAGCTGCGGGAAGCCAACCGCATCACCCGGGAACGCCTGCGGCTATTGCCGTCCATGGATCGCGACGACCCGTACTGCGCGCCGGAGATCTGCAACACCTACGGCCGGGCCTGCATCTACGCGATCATGACCGGTGACCTGCGCGGCGCGATGGCCGCGGCGCGGGCAGGCATCGACGACGACCTGCTGCGCGACACGCACATCACGGCCAGCCGCCTAGTCCAGCCGCTCGCGCTGACCGGGCGATTCCGCGACGCGATCGGCCACGCCGGGCGGATGTGGGATCAGTGGGAGCGGGCCGGGCGCCCGGCCCCGCTCTGGATGCTGCCGGCGGTCTGCACGACCGTGCTGGCCTGCGCGATGCTCGAGGACCCGGACTCGGTTTCGTTGTGGCGGTCCCGGGCCGCGGAGGTGGCCGGCGGCACCCTCGGCACGGCGCCCGTCGCGGTGTTCGTCGACGCCCGCCTGGCTGTCCACAGCGGACGGTTCGACGACGTCGAATCCCTCGTGCGCAAAGCCTTCGCCATCAACGCGCCGCTGGACCCGTACCTGGCGTACGCGCGGGCGGCCGGAGCGGAGCTGGCCGTGGCGGCACGGCTGCCCGACGCGGCGGACCTACTCGCGGCCGCCGCCCCGCTCGCCGAGGAGAACACCTGGGCGACGGCCTGCCTCGCCCGTGCGCACGGACGCCTACACGACGATCGCGCCGAGCTGACTCGCGCGCTCATGGTGTGGGAACGCCTGGACGCGCAAGCGGAACGGGACTACACCCAAACGCTGCTGGCGCAGCTCTAGTCACGGCCGCCGCCCGCGCCAGCACGCTCCCCACGCCACCTACCCTCCAACCAGCAGACGACGTTCCGGACCAAGACGACCTCCTGACCGACACACGCTCACGCCGCGATGAGTGCGCCCGTCCAGCGACTCGTTACGCACATAACCGGACAATCAGTGCCCCTCACCTACCTGTTGCGACACTGAGAAGCTGGTCCCTGTTTTCACGGCCGCGGAGCTGGCGGCGCTGGAGCGGGCGTGCGCGGGCGGGGCTTCGTGCAGCGCCGGGACGCCGCGATCGTCGCGGTGTTCCGCGCGACGGTATCCGGCTGTCCGAGCTCGCCGCGATCCGGTACGCGGCACGGCGACGTCGACCTTCTTCGCTCGTTACCTCGCCTATTTCCTGGTAAGAGCGTTTGCCGCTAGTTTGACAGGCTACCGGCCGTGATATTGACCTCCGCTGGATCGTAGAACGTGCCGGACGGGGTAGGCGGCGGGTCATGGACGAAGACTGGCGCGTGACGGCGAGATTCACCGGCGAGCCACATGTTGTCCAGATACTGGAGGCACTGCGCCACCGTCGTCTGGCCGGTGAGGTACGCCGCCGCCTGGGTGAGGAGATCGTGGTCAGCTCAAGCGGGCGTCACATGTTCCTGTATGCCAGCAACGCAGAGGCGGCGGAAGAGGCCGCGCAGGTTCTCCGCGACGTGCTGGGCCAGCACGATCTGGCGGCCGACTTCAGGCTCGAGCGCTGGCATCCCCTCGAACAGCTATGGGACGACTCGCCGACCGGGATGCGGCACGATGCCGCCGAGGAACGCACTATCAGGCATGAACATGAGCAGTACCAGGAGCGTCAGCGGTCCCAGGAGACTGGCCTGCCGGAGTGGATGGTGCGCATGGAACTGCCCTCCCATCATGACGCGGTGGCCTTGGCGCAGCAGATGACCGCCTACGGGCACAGGGTGATCCGCCGCTGGAAGTTCGTGCTTGCCGGGGCTAGCTGTGAAGATGACGCCAATGTTCTTGCACGGAAGATCCGCGGATACGCCCCTGAGGGAGCGGCCATACGGACAGAGGGAGGAGCTGGCGGTCTCCGCAGCATGCCGTTCGCTGGCTTGTCCTTTCCGCCACCTGCATAGGACGCGGGCGGCGCCGATGCCGGCTCGCTGTCCTTGGCTGTATCCGGCCCGGTAGCCGGGCTCTTATCACGGGCAAACCGGGCGATGCCGGGATCATTCCGTGGTACTACGGCGGTGGCCAAGTGGGGTCCGTGGTCGGATGATCACGGTGATCGCGCTGGCTAGCGTCGGTGGCATGAGTATTGAGGCTTTCGCGCTGACCAAGCGGTACGGGGACAAGACCGCTGTCGATGATCTGTCGTTTACCGTGCGCCCCGGCATGGTGACCGGCTTCCTTGGAGTGAACGGCGCCGCGAAGACCACCACGATGCGGCTCATCCTTGGCCTCGACTCTCCCACCAAGGGGAGAGTCGCAGTCAACGGGAAGCGGTTCTCGGCGCTCTACAGCCCGATGCGGGAGCTAGGCGCGCTGCTGGACGCGAAGGCGGTGCATGGCGCCGCAGCGCGTACAGCCATCTGCTGTGCCTGGCGCAGACCAACGACATCCCGCGTCAGCGGGTTGACGAGGTGCTGTCCATCGTCGGGCTGCCGGAGGTGGCGCGCAATGCTGCTGGAAAGCCAGGACGACATGTCCGTGGCCGGCGAGGCCGCCGACGGCACGGAGGCGGTGCGCCTCGCCGCCGGGCTGCGCCCGGACGTCGTGCTCATGGATGTCCGGATGCCTGGCCTGGACGGCATTGAGGCGACCCGCCGCATCACGGGTACCGGCGGCCGGACGCGAGTGCTGATCCTGACCACTTTCGACCTCGACGAGTACGCGTTCGCCGGGCTGCGCGCCGGGGCCAGCGGTTTCCTGGTCAAGGACGCGCAGCCCGCCGAGCTCCTGGCCGGGATCCGCGCGGTGGCCTGCGGCGATGCCGTAGTCGCGCCCGCGCTGACCCGGCGGCTGATCGAGAAGTACGCGTACCTGCTGCCCTCCCGCGCCGACGCCGGGACCGCCGTCCCGGACCCCCGGCTGGCCGCCCTGACCGGCCGCGAACGCGAGGTGCTGGAGGCCATCGCCCGCGGCTGGACCAACAGCGAGATCGCCGGCCGGCTGCACCTGGCCGAGTCCACGGTGAAGACACACGTCGGCCGCATCCTGGCCAAGATCGACGCCCGCGACCGCGTCCAGGCAGTCATCTTCGCCTACGACACCCGTCTAGTGCTCCCGGCCTGAGGAGTTCTTATTTCAACGAACGGACTGTGGTGCTTGTCCCATAACGCGTGTGGCGGGATCCCGCGCAGGGTGTGGTCGGTGTGCGCGACGACCTCGTCGAGCAGTCGGTGCAGGTGGGCGCCACGCAGCCGGTACAGGCGGGCGCGGCCTTCGGCGCGCTGGTCGACCAGGCCGCTGATCCGCAGCTTGGACAGGTGCTGGCTGGCCGCGGTCGGCGTGCAGTCGGCCGCCTCCGCCAGTGCCGTCACTCCCAGTTCGCCTTCGCGCAGTGCCCACAGCAGCCGGAGCCTGGTCGGCTCCGCGAGCATCGCCAGAGTACCCACAGCGGTGGAGACCTGATCGTCCGTCAGAGGCTGTCCCGGCACTCCGTGCCCGTGGCCGGCGGCGTCCGGACGGCTGAGCTCACGCGCGAGGTCCATGAACGACATCTTCGCACCTGCAAAGAAAACGCAAGTAAGAGTCCCGTGTATATATATTCTCGCCTTCACTGATGTGAAGACGAGAATATATCATGGGCGAGTGAATACGCTGCCCGCGCTCCTGGTCGCCGCCGGCGGCGTCGGCTTCGGCCACGCTGTGATGCCAGACCACTGGCTCCCCCTTGCCGTCCTGTCCCGCACCAGCCGCTACCGCACCGCGCGCGTGGTGCGCCTCTCGCTAGCCGCCGCGCTCACTCACGTCGCCGTCTCCCTCATGCTCGGCGGGATTCTCGTCCTCATCGGCCTGCAGTTCCGCGCCACCGTCGCCCGCCACGTCGACCTCATCGTCGGCGGCATCCTGCTCGCCACCGGTGCCGTCTTCCTCGCCCTCGACCTGGCCGGCAAAGGCCACGGCCACAGCCACGACGGTGAAGGCCACCACCACGACCACGACCACAATCATGATGGTCACGTGCATGGAGTGACCGGCCTGCTCGTCCCATTCGGAGCCGCCGCCTCTCCGGACCTGACGATCCTGCCTGTCTTCCTGGCCGCCAGTGCCCTCGGCATCACCGCCTCCCTCGGCTCCCTGGCCACCTTCACCGCTGCCACCGTCGCCACCATCACCGGCCTGACCACCGCCACTGCTCTCGGTGCCCGCCTGTTCACCGCTGCGTGGATCGACCGTCGCGCAAACCTCATCACCGCGCTCACCCTGATGGCCATCGGCGCTCTGGTGGTCGTCGGCCTCATCTGAGGCGCGGCCTGCGGTACCGGTGTCCGGGATCCGCGTTACTATGGCTGCCGCCGGTACCGGCCGCTGGCGAGCGGCCGGCCGCCGGCAGGCGTGTCAGGCAGCGAAGCCGGTGAAGTCCGCCGCGGATAGCATCCGCGATGGGCCATTCCGGCGCTGTCCCGCAACTGTGACGGCCCGCACGGGCCCAAGCCAGGTCGCCTCCTGCCGCGCTCGACGTTATCGACCCTCGTGGGAAGGGTGATCCGTCCCGGCCCGCGACGGCACCTGGCCGCCGCCCCGGCGGTCTCGCCTTCCTTCCCGACTTCCCGGGAGGAAGTGGACTCAGTATGAACGCATCCCTCGCTGTCGGCGCACTCGCGGTGGCCGCCGCGGTGCTCCTGGCCGGTTGCTCCTCGAGCAGCTCACCGAGCGCGACATCAGCGTCAAGCGCGCCCGCCAGCGCCAGCCAGTACCCGATGACCGTGGCCGCCTCGAACGGCAAGGTGACCATCAAGGCCAAGCCGGACCGCATCATCTCGCTGTCAGCGACCGCGACCGAGGACCTGTACGCCGTCGGCGCCGGCAGCCAGGTGGTCGCGGTGGATTCCGACTCCGACTACCCGGCCAGTGCGCCGAGGACGAGCCTGAGCGGCTTGTCGCCGAACCTGGAGGCGATCGCGAAGTACCGGCCTGACCTGGTCATCGCCTCGCAGAACACCAGCGGGCTGGTGTCCAGCCTGACCAAGCTCGGCGTCCCGGTGCTGATCGAGTCCGCCGCCGCCAACCTGGACGACGCCTACGCGCAGATCGGCCAGATCGGCCAGGCGACGGGGCACGACGCGCAGGCGCAGCAGACGGTCACCACGATGAAGTCGCAGATCGCCTCGGATGTCAAGCAAGCCGGATCCAGCCACAAGGACCTGACTTACTACTGGGAGCTGAACGCGAACCCGTACTACTCGGCGACCTCGCAGACGTTCATCGGCCAGATCGTGGGTCTGTTCGGGCTGAAGAACATCGCGGACGCCGCGGACAAGGCCTCGGACGGCGGCTATCCCGAGTTGTCCCAGGAGTTCATCGTGTCCGCCCGGCCGCGGATCATCTTCCTGGCCGACAACCAGGTCGCCGATGGCGGCCAGACCCCCGCGGTCGTGGCCAAGCGGCCCGGCTGGTCGGTCGTCCCCGCCGTGGAAGACCGCGAGATCATCGGGCTGCTGAACGATGACATCGCTTCCCGATGGGGACCACGGCTGCCGCAGCTGGTCGCCCAGATCGCGCAGGCCGTGAAGGAAGCCGGGACATAATCAGGTGAACGCGAGTCCGCGGCGCACCGTCGCCGCTTACCTCATCGCGGCAGCCTTCCTGGTCGCCGCGATGGGAGTCAGCGCCCTGGTCGGCGCCGCGGACCTCAACCCGTGGGCGATCCTGTCCGCCCTGCTGCACCTGCCCTCAAGCCTGGATCCGCTGGACCGGGCCGTGCTGTTCCAGATCCGGCTGCCGCGCATAGTGCTCGGCGCGATGGTCGGCGGGCTGCTCGCGGTGGCCGGTGCCGGGTATCAGGGCGTGTTCCGCAACCCGCTGGTCGACTCCGGGATGCTCGGCGCCTCGGCCGGGGCCGGCCTGGGCGCGACGATCGCGATCGTGTACCTGCCTGGGATAGGGCCTGCCGCTGTGCCGGTCGCGGCGTTCGCCGGGTCGCTGGGCGGGGTCGCGGTCGCCTACCTGGCCGGAACCGCGGGCGGACCGGGCACGGCCACGTTGCTGCTGGCCGGAGTGGCCGTGAGCATGTTCCTCACCGCTGTGCAGACCTACGTCCAGCAGCGGTCGGCGTCGGACCTGCAGCAGGTCTATTCCTGGCTGCTCGGCTCGCTTTCCGGGGCGACCTGGCAGCAGGCGCTGGAGATTTTGCCGTACTCGGCGGTGAGCGTGGCGATCGTGCTGCTGCACGGACGGCAACTCGACGTGCTGTCGGTCGGTGATGACGAAGCCCGCACGCTCGGTGTCCATCCCGGGCGGATCCGGCTGATCGTGATCGCCGCCTGTGCGCTGGCCGCGGCCAGCGCGGTGGCGGTAAGCGGCCTGATCGGCTTCGTCGGGATCGTGGTGCCGCATATCGTCCGCCGCCTGGCGGGTACCTCGTACCAGCTCGTGCTACCACTGTCGTTCCTGGCCGGGGCTGGATTCCTGGTGCTGGCGGACACGCTGGCGCGGACCGTACTGTCGCCAGCCGAACTGCCGATCGGCGTGGTCACCGCGCTGGTCGGCTCACCGGTCTTCATCTGGATCTTGCGCAGCACCCGGTCGGTGCGCACATGAGCGCGGTCGCGGTGCGGGATCTCACGGTGGACCTGGACCGGACGTCAATCCTGCACGGAGTGTCCTGCGAGGCCGGATCCGGTGGCTGGCTCGCCCTGATCGGCCCGAACGGGGCTGGCAAGACCACCCTGCTGCGCGCCGTCGCCGGCCTGGTGCCGTATCGTGGCGAGGTGCTGCTCGACGGGGTCGGCACCGGATCGCTGAGCGGGCGCGACCGGGCCCGGCTGATCGCCTACGTGCCGCAGGAGCCGGTACTTCCGCCGGATATGACCGTGGCGGAGTACGTGCTGCTCGGCCGCACCCCGTACATCCGGTTCCTGGGCGGGCCGGGCCGTTCCGACCGTGAGGCCGCCGACCGGGCCGCCGGCCGGCTCGGCGTCGCCCGGTTCAGCGGCCGGCGGCTGGCCAGCTTGTCCGGCGGCGAGCGCAAACGCGTCGTGCTGGCCCGCGCGCTCGCCCAGGAGCCCAAGGTGATGCTGCTCGACGAACCGACCGCGTCGCTGGACATCGGCCACCAGCAGCAGGTCCTTGACCTGATCGACGAACTCCGCACGACCGGAGGCCTGACCGTGCTGTCCACCTTGCACGACCTCACTACCGCGGGACAGTACGCCAGCCAGCTGATGCTGCTGCACGAGGGACGGATCGAGGCCGCGGGCACAGCGGCCGAGGTGCTGACCGAGGAACGGATCGGCCGGGTCTATGCCGCGCACGTCTGCGTGACCACCGGTGCCGACGGCACGATCGTCACACCGCTGCGGGAGCGTGGCTAACACCGGCCGCCGGGTAACAAGCTGGCGCGGTATGCGGTCGCGCCGGCCAGCACAGCGGCGTACACCGCGCGGGCGATCCGTGCGCCCCAGTCCGACCTCGGTCCGGCGAAGTCCTCGGCTGTGCCGTCAGACGAGGCGGGGGCGGCCACGCACACCGCGTCTGTCGCGGTTCCGGTGCCAGGGAAATCCGCGTCGAGCACCGCCTGGGTCTTGGCCTCGGTCGCGGTGATCACGGCGTTCACCAGCGCCGCGTCGGTGAGCGGTACCGGTACCGAGACGATGATGTTGATCGTCCCCGGCGCCAGGTCCGGGTCGGCGGTTCCGGCGGGCGCCGCCGCCCACGTCGGCACCCGCAGCCCCGCCGTAACCGCTGCCTCCACACCCTCCTCCGGCCGCATGACCAGGTCGGTGACCTCCGCGGCCGTCAGCATCCCCGTCCCGGGCCCGGTCAGGCCGAGCCGGCCGGCCAGCTCCGTCAGGTGCCTGGCCGGGTCCGTCCGCGCGTACCGTCCGGGCACCTGCGCGTTGAGCGCCCATTCCCGCGGCCCGATCCCGCCGCCGAGCACGCCGCTGGAGATCATCCGGTAGCCCGGACCGGGATGCCAGCAGGCCATCGGCAGCCGTATCCCGCCCTCATCCCGCCAGTGCACCGTCAGCCTCACCGGCGCAGGCTAGCAAAGCGGCTATAAGCCGTCTGAGCGGCCCGGGCGGCGGTCCTGAAACCCGGCCTCTGCCTCGTCGTGGTCAGCTTCTGCCGCCTGGGCCTCGCGGTCAGCCAGGTCCCGCTCCCGATCGGCCTTGCCGGGTTCGTCATGCTCGTCGAAGAACTCCGCAGCATCCTGATGTTGCGCGGCAGCCTGGTCATGAACGGACGCCGCATGCTCATGTGCCTCGACATGCCTGCGCTGATGCTGCTCGTGCAGCCGCTCCTGGTCGGCTTCGCTCACAACCCGAGCCTCTCACAAGAGGCCTCCGGACATAAGACCTGACAGCAACCGTAACAGCAATCGCAGCAACTACCCGGCGTTGTCCGCGCTGAGCGGCCTCACTCTTGCTCTGCTGGCACGTTGGCGCTCCAGCGTTTCTCGACGTTTCCCCACCGCCAGTAGGCAATAGCCACCGCCCAGACGATCACGAACATGCCCGCGATGCAGAAGCCCGCGATGTTGATGTTGAAGTTGGCCATCGTGTCCCAGAACCCGCCGTGCAGGTGCAGTTCGCTGGTCAGCACGCCGAGCAGTTCGATGCTGCCGATGATGAACGCGGCGCCGATGGACAGGCCGGTGATGACCAGGTTGTAGTAGACCTTGCGGACCGGGCGGGCGAACGCCCAGCCGTAGGCGAAGTTCATGAAGCAGCCGTCGAGGGTGTCGAACAGCATCATGCCGCCGGCGAACAGGAAGGGCAGCGCGAGCACGGCATAGTAGGGCAGGCCCTGGATCGCGGCGTAGGCGGTGGCGGCGAGCAGCACTACCTCGGTCGCGGTGTCGAACCCGATGCCGAACACCAGGCCGACGAAGTACAGCTGCCAGGGGTGGTTGATGGACTTCATGAACCGGCCGAAGAACCGGTACATCAGCCCGCGGGCCTGCAGCTGTGCCTCGAGCTGCTGCTCGTCGTAGGCGCCGTTGCGCATCTCCCGGAAGACCTTGAAGATGCCGGCCAGCACGATCAGGTTCAGCACCGCGATCAGGTACAGGAACCCGGCCGCCAGCACGGTCCCGATGGTGCCGCCGACGGTCTCGTACGCGGAATCCGGGTTGACCATCGCGCCGAACACTGCCTTGGCCGCGACGGTGATCCCGGCGCCGACCACCATGATGATCGTGGAATGGCCGAACGAGAAGAAGAATCCCGTGCTCAGCGGACGTTTCCCGTCGGCCATGAGCTTGCGGGTGGTGTTGTCGATGCAGGAGATGTGGTCGGCGTCGAAGGCGTGCCGGAAGCCGAGGAACCACGCGGTGATCGCTACCCCGAGGCCCACGCCCAGCCCGGATGTGCCGCCGACCCCCTTGTAGTCGAAGTGGTGCGGCATCACGTCGAAGACGTAGATGCCCCAGCCGGCCAGGTTGACCGCCAGGATGAACGCGTACATCGCGGCGAGCCTGGCCCACTCGCCAGCCGCCAGTGAGGTACGCACCCGGTGAAAACGCGCGACCGCCACGACCCGAACCGCCCTTCGCTCGAGGACTCCTGTCCGCTGGCACACCAGGCCAGGCGACCGGACTCGTCCCCCGGGAGGGGGCTTGACCGTTGCGGGACAGTGCCGGGCTCGCACCGGACTTCGCTGGCTGGGTGCCGGCCCCGGTAGGGGCCACGGGCACCGTAACCGGTGGAGCTCGCCACCGTCAAGGCTCAGCAGATCATCAGGTATTCAGATGCCAGCCCAGGTTGACAAAGATCTTGTCCGCTGTATCTTTTATCTATGACTATAGATAAAAGAATCAGCCCGAGCGAGGACGGGCCCCGGACCGAGCCGGGGTCGCCGATCGAGTTCCGGCTGGATGCGGCCTCGGGCGTGCCTACCTACCTGCAGCTTGTGCACCAGGTGGAGCACGCGCTGCGGCTGGGTTATCTCAAGCCGGGCGACCAGCTGCCGAAGGTCAGGGACGTGGTCGCCTCGCTGACCATCAACCCGAACACGGTGCTGAAGGCCTACAAGGAGCTGGAGACCAAGGGCCTTGCCGCGGGGCGGCCTGGCCAGGGCACGTTCGTCCAGGCCACGCTGAGCCAGGTCGCGCTCCCGGAGCTGGCCGCGCTTCGCCGGTCCCTGTCGGGTTGGCTGACCGCCGCGGACAGGGCCGGGCTGGACCAGGACGGGATCGTGGCACTGTTTACGAGCACGCTACGGGACTTCTATGAGCGACCGAGCCGAAGGGACGCCTCAGAGCGGCCCGGAGGCGAGCGCGCGAGGAACACAGCATGAACATGATCGAGGCCAGCGGCCTGGGCAAGAGGTACGGGAGCACCTGGGCGCTGCGCGATTGCACGCTGGCGATCCCGGCTGGGCACGTCGTTCCAGTGGATCGAGGCCGGCTGGCTGCTCGCCCTGTCCCCGCTGCTCATCGCCGTCACCGTCTGGCTGGTCCGCCGCCGCGCCGCCTGATACGGCCCGCCTACGGCGCTGAGCCTCCCAGTGGTGTGGTGTCGCCGCGCAGCGCCTCGATCTCGACCCGGTCCGCGATGGCCTGAAAGTCGCTCATCGGTATCCTCCTCTGGCGCGGCCAAGCTTAGGGCAGACGCGGCCGCGTTCGAGCGGGGCGCACTGCAACGCCGCGATCGTATCCGGCATGTAATGATCAAGCATGAAGTACGAGACCGTCGCCGAGGCTTACCGCGATCTGGAACAGGCCACCGGCCGCTTGGCGCTGATCGAGCGGCTCGCCGCCCTGCTCGCCCAGACACCGGCCGGACTGCTGCCGACGGTCAGCTACCTGTGCCAGGGATTGATCGCGCCGGAGTTCGCGGGCGTGGACCTAGGCCTCGCCGAGAAACTCGCGGTCCGCGCGGTCGCCACCGCCACCGGCGTCGATCCGGCCCAGGTAACCACCACCCTCCGGCAGACCGGCGACCTAGGCCAGGCCGCCGAGCAGCTGCTGCAAACGACCACGGACCGAACCGGCACGCTAGAAATAGCGGACGTGGTCCGGGACCTGCACCAGATCGCGCAGGCCGAAGGGCAGGGCTCTCAGGGCCGCAAGCTCGACCTGCTGGCCGGCCTGCTGACGAAGGCCACCCCGCTGGAGGCGCGCTATCTGTTGCGCGTGGTCACCAAAGGACTGCGGCTCGGCATCGGGACGCCGACGATCCTGGACGCGCTCGCGCACGTGTACGCGGGCGGGCGCGCCGCCCGGCCGGTGCTGGAGCGCGCCTACAACATCTGCTGCGACCTGGGCCGGGTCGCCGCTGTCCTTGCCGAAGACGGCCTCACCGGGGTCGAGCGACTCCAGGTCCAGCCCGGCAACCCGGTCCGCGCCATGCTCGCCCAGCGGCTGTCCGAAGCCGCCGGGATCCTCGCCAAACTGGACGGGCGGTGTGCGGCCGAGTACAAGTACGACGGCGTCCGGGTCCAGGCGCACCGGACCGCCGACGGGGCGATCGAGCTGTACACCCGGCGGCTGGAGCGGGTAAGCGCCCAGTTCCCGGATGTCGTGGAGCTTCTCCAGGCCGGGCTCGGTCCCCGTGAGGCGATCCTCGAAGGAGAGGTGGTCGCCTTCGACCCCGCGGCGGGGGAACTGCACCCCTTCCAGGAGGTCATGTTCCGGCGGCGCAAGCATGGCATCGCCGAGGCCGTGCGCGACGTGCCGGTGGGCCTGTTCTGCTTCGAGCTGCTCTACGCCGACGGCGAGGACCTCACCAGGCACCCGTACCCGGAGCGGCGAGCCAGGCTGGCCAAGGCGATCACCCCTTCGCCCCAGCTCCGGCTCACCACCGCCACGGAGGTAGCCGCCCCGGAGGAACTGGAGGCCGCCTTCGAGCAGGCGGTGACCGACGGCTGCGAAGGGCTGGTGTGCAAGTCGGTCGGCTCCGCCGCCATCTACCAGGCCGGCGCGCGCGGCTGGCTGTGGATCAAGCTCAAGCGGGACTACCGCACCGAACTGTCCGACACCGTCGACCTCGTCGTGGTGGGCGCGTTCTCCGGGCGCGGCCGCCGCCGCGGGGTGTACGGGGCGCTGTTGCTGGCCGCCTACGACCCGGACGCCGACGTCTTCCGCACCGTGACCAAGTGCGGGACCGGGTTCTCCGACGCCGACCTGGCCGCGCTGCCGGACAAGCTTGCCCCGCTGGCCAGCGAAGCCAAGCCTGCCCGGGTCGACGCTCGCCAGGAACCGGATGTGTGGTTCGAGCCCGGGCTGGTGCTGGAGATACTCAGCGCCGAGCTGACCCTGTCGCCCAACTACACGGCCGGCTGGGGGCTGGTCAAGGACCAGGCCGGCCTGGCCATGCGGTTCCCCCGGTTCACCGGGCGGTGGCGCGATGACAAGTCGGCCGAGGACGCCACCACCACCCGGGAACTGGTCGACATGTTCCGCACCGCCCGGCGGACCCCCGCTGGTTAAGATCCTTGGTGGAGCGATCTCGCACCTACCGCGGCGTCACTGCGGCGCAGCGCCGGGCGCAGCGGCGGGAACGTCTGCTGGATGCGGGCCTGGAGCTGTTCGGAACCGCCGGCTACGCGCACACCTCGGTGCGCGCTATCAGTGCCGCCGCGTCGCTCAACTCCCGCTACTTCTACGAGTCGTTCAGCAGCCGGGAGGACCTGCTGTACGCCGTCTACCAGCACATCCTCAGCGACATCTTCACCAGGGCCAGCGAGGCCATGGCCACCGAACCCGCGCTCGAATCTGCGGCCCGCGCCGGGTTGCGGGCCGCGTGGACCACGATCACCGAGGACCGGAGGAAGGCACGGATCGTGGCGCTCGAGGTGGTCGGCGTGAGCGAACGGCTGGAACGCCTGCGGCGCGAGTCACGGCAGGCCCTGGCCCAGCTCACCGCCGACAACGCCGTGGCGATGGCGGGCAGCGACGTCCGGCTCCGGCTCGACCCGGTGCTGACCGCCCGCTTCCTGATGGGCGGCGTCGTCGAGGTGCTGCTCGAGTGGATCCACGGGGAACTGGACGCCTCGGCGGACGATGTGGTCGAGCACTTCACGGTGCTGTTCACCGCGGCCGCCTACGCGGCCATCGAGCCCCAGCGCTAGTGATCTATTCCTGAGATCAGGTCGCCCACCTGGGCCAGCGGCGACGTGCGGGCGGACCCGCCGCGGGTTTCCAGCCGGTCGGCGGCGCGATAGATGGTGTACAGGCTGCGGACCCCGGTCCAGCGCAGCGGCTCCGGTTCCCAGCGCGGCGAGCGGTGCCCGACCCAGGGCAGCGTGACCAGCGGACTCGGCACGCCGCGCACCAGGTCGGCGAGCGTCCGGCCGGCCAGGTTGGACGCCGCCACACCCTGGCCCGAGTAGCCGCCCGCCCAGCCGAGCCCGGTGACCGGATCGAGGTGAACCGTCGCGCACCAGTCCCGGGGCACGCCCAGCACGCCCGACCACGCATGTGCTATCCCGGCCGGGGCGGCGGCCGGGAACATCCGGTGCAGGATACGGGTGAGCGAGGCCACCGTCCCGGGCCGGGTCGCTCCCGCCGTGTCAAGCCCGGACGCGAACCGGTATGGCGTGCCGCGGCCGCCCAGCGCGATCCGCCCGTCCGGGGTGCGCTGCGCGTACATGTACGCGTGCGCCTCGTCACCGATCGTCTCGAACCCCGCCCAGCCGATCGCCTCCCACGCCGCGTCGCCGAGCGGTTCGGTGACGATCATCGAGCTGTTCATCGGCAGCAGGCTCCTGCGCTGCCCAGGCAGCCGCGCCGTGAAGCCCTCGGTGCACCGGAGCACGTGCCGCGCGCGCACCGCCCCGAAAGGCGTGTGCGCCCGCCCCGCCTCGATCGCGGTGACCGGCGTGCCCTCATACAGCTCGACTCCGCTCGCCTCGACCGCGCCGGCCAGCCCCGCCACGAGCCCGGCAGGCTGGATCCGCGCGCAATGCGGTGAATACAGCGCACCTACCGCACCGCCGACCTTCACCCGCGCATTCAGCTTTTCAAGGTCGATATAACGAACGACATCCCCTGCTTCCCACCAGGCTCGTTCCCGGTCGAGGCGTTCCCGCAACCGGACGTCTTGTGCCGCGGACGTGGCGACGGTCAGCGTGCCGCCCTTGACCAGCCCCGCGTCGATGGCTTCGTCCTGGCACACCCGGGCCACCTCATCGACGGTGTCCCGCAGTTCCCGCTCCAGCGCGCGCACCCCTTCGGTACCGTGGGGCCCTTCGGCGTACCTGGCCCGCGAGCCGGGTAGCTCCGCGGTGACCCAGCCGCCGTTCCGTCCCGACGCGCCGAATCCGGCGAAGGCCGCCTCCAGTACGACGATCCGCAACCCCGGCTCGGCCCGCTTGAGGTAGTAGGCGGTCCACAGGCCGGTGTAACCGGCCCCGACGATGCAGACATCGGCCTGCGTGCCGCCGGGCAGCGAGCGGCGCCGGGATGGCAGTCCTCGTTCGTGCCACCAGAAGGACACGTCACCGTTACGCATGTAACACCTTTCTGGCGCGATGCACGGCAGTACGTTCGTTGAAAAGGGTATTTATCTTCCGGCGCAGGGTAGCGTCTTAAGTGTGCGGCTTGGGGTGCTGGATGTGGGGTCGAACACGGTGCACCTACTCGTGGTGGACGCTTACCCCGGCGCCCGCCCCCTGCCGGCGTTCTCCCACAAGACCGAGCTACGGCTGGCCGACAACATCGAAGACGGGAACAGGCTTACCACCGGGGGCGAGGAAAGTCTCCGCAAGGTGGTGCTGGAAGCGCTGCGCATCGCCGAGGACAAGGGCGTCACCGACGTGATCTCGTTCGCCACCTCGGCCATACGCGACGCGGAGAACGGCGAGCAGGTGCTGGCGCGGATCCGCGAGCAGACCGGCGCGCAGATCAACGTGCTGACCGGCGAGGACGAGGCGCGGCTGACCTTCCTGGCCGCGCGGCGCTGGTTCGGCTGGTCGTCGGGCCGGCTGCTGGTCATCGACATCGGCGGCGGCTCGCTCGAAGTGGCGTCGGGCATGGACGAGGAGCCCGACTCGGTGGTCTCGCTGCCGCTGGGCGCTGGGCGGCTGACCCGGGACTGGTTCACCGCCGACCCGCCGCCCTCCGATGAGGTCCGCAAGCTGCGTAAACACGTCCGGGCGGAGATCGCCAACGAGATCGGCGGCATCCTGCGGCACGCGCCCGCCGATCATGTGGTGGGGACGTCGAAGACGTTCCGGCAGCTGGCCCGCGTCGCCGGGGCGGCCCCGTCCGGTGAGGGCCCCTACGTGAAGCGGGTACTGCACCATTCCGACCTCGAGACCTGGGCGCATCGGCTGCCGCGGATGTCGGAAACCGAGCGGATCAAGCTGCCCGGGGTGTCCGCGGGCCGGGCCCATCAGCTGGCCGCCGGAGCGATCGTCGCCGACGCCATCGTCGACCTGCTCGACGTCGACCAGCTGGAACTGTGTCCCTGGGCCCTCCGCGAAGGAGTAATCCTCCGCCGGCTGGACACGCTGCCGTTTCCATGATCACGGGTCATAGGCGGTAACTATTCCCGCGAATGACCCATGATCATGACCGGCTACCTTACTACTCGGATGCCCTCGGTCTGCTCGTCTTCGTCGATCGTGGGCGGGCGCTTGTGCTGAGCCAGCGGTGCGGCGGGGATCACCGGGCCGGGCGGGGCCGTGGGCATCGCTGGGGCGGGCGGGGCGATCGGCGCCTGGGCCTGCGGCGTGACCGGTGCCTGGGCCTGAGCTTGGGGTTTGGCCGGGGTCGGCGGCGAGTCCGCGCCGTCGGCGGGCTCCGGGGCGCCCATGGTCCTGGCCGCGGTCTGCGCGACCTCATCCTCCAGGGACGGGCGGTCGGTCTCGGCGGCGACGAGCGCCGAGACTCCCTCGAGGATTTCGGTGAGCCGCTTGACCGTCTCTCCGTGCCTGGTGCTGAGCAGGTTCAGCCGCCGCTCCGCGCCGTCATGGATGGCGGTCGCCCGCGCGGTGGCCTCGTCCAGCGCCTTCTTCGCCTGCGCCTTCGCGTTGGCCAGGGCGGCATCCGCCTTCTTCTGGGCCTCGTTGGTGGCGCGTTCCGCCTCGGTGCGAGCCATGCTGGTCATGCGTTCAGCCTCGGTGCGCGCGGCGTTGCGGGTCTTTTCCGCCTCGGACCGCGCCGTCGTGATCGCCCGTTCGGCTTGTTCCTGAGCGGCGGTCAGCATCCGCTCGGCCTGATCGCGGGCCTCAGCGCGGAGCCGGTCCGCTTCCCCCTGCGCCTCCGAGCGCTGCTTGGCGATGTCGTCCGTCGCCTTCGCCTTCTGCGACCTCGCCTCGTCATCGGCTAGCTTGAGTATCTGGGCGATGCGCTCGCTCACCTCCTCGTGGGCGGGCTTGGCGCCCAGCGCCTGCTGGCGCGCCGTGGCCAGGTCCCGGCGGAGCTCTTCGGAGTCGTCGAGGGCGCGGGTGAGGCGCTGTTCCAGGTCCCGGATCTGACTCCGGCACCGGGCCAGGAACTCGTCCACCTGCCGCCGGCTGTATCCGCGGAGCTGTACTTCGAAGGCATCGTCGTGAGCGAGGTTCGGCAGGAGATCACTGTTGTCATTCATTCGCGGCTTCCCGGGATCATGTCATTGGCTTGCAAGCGGGAACGAGTCTGGAGTGTCTGCTGGGATCCTAGAGTCAATTGGGATCCATGGGTTAATTTGACAACACTGGGTTATTTGAAACATGGGTTAACTGGTCGTGAATCGCGGCCGGGGGAGGAAGATGCCCGACGAGCGGAGAAACGCGGCTATACCTGCACGACTCTCGTCCCGAACTACGCTCCGCGCAACCGAAACGACTTAGTGTCCCGGTTTATACCTGGTTAGGGATCGTTGGCATGCAGTGCGACCTGTGGGGCTTTGTCGCATTATTTGTCGTTGGGTGCGTATGTGGCAGTTGTTCCACTCTTTACCGGAATGTCGGCTAAGTTCACTGGATTTTGATGGAATCGTTACCGTCGGGTGGGGTAGAAGGTACGTGCAGGTGGTCCGCGAATGACCCTGATGGGTCATGCGAAAACGCCGTGCCGGCACGTAACCTGGGCCGCAACGCACGGAGTCGGCAGCGTGGAGGTGAGCGCGATTCCGAGGCAGTTGGATCTTCGTGTTCACGACAGCGTCGCCTTGGCCGAGATCGATCTGTACACCGACGTGCTCAGTGCGGTCGCCGCGGCCGACCGCCCACTGACCGACGCCGAACTCGACGAAGTACTCGGTCTTACCGGGGGGTAAGTTTCGCGATCACCCAGTGACTACGGTGGGAAGCGCGGCGAGCGGAGCGAGCTTCGCGCGTCGCCCGGCCGTGTGGGCCCGAAGGGCCTTCCGGCCAGGCGACACTAACGGCGAGAAGCGTCGCAGGCCGGGGGGTCCGGGGGGTTGGTCTTTACCCCCCGGAAAATGGCGGTACATGGCATCGGTGTGCCAGCGGGTGAAGCCCATATCCTGATATAGCCGGATCGCGGCGGTGTTGTCCTCGTCGACGTAGAGCATTACCTCGTCCAGGCCGCGCTCGCGGAGGTATCGCAGGCCGGCGATGGTGAGCGCCTTGCCCAGACCGCCGCCGTGGGCATCCGGGTCGACTCCCAGCACGTATACCTCACCGATGCTGGGTCCGGTTCCCTTGGCCGGGTGGATCTTGGTCCAGTGGAAGCCGATCATGGTGCCGTCTCGTTCGGCGATGAGGAAGCCGTCCGGGTCGAACCAGGGCTCGGCTTCGCGCAGTTCGATGTCCCGTGTGGTCCAGGCCCCCTGCTCCGGGTGCTTGGCGAACGCCCGGCCGTTCACGCGCAGCCAGCTCTCCTCGTCCTGGCCGGCACGGAATGTCCGTAGCACCACGCCAGCCGGGACGCTGATTTCGGGCAGCGCCCCGGCAAGGGAACGGCGCATCTGCCACAGGGCGCGTATCCGCTCGAATCCCGTGGATCTGGCCAGCGCGGACGCGGCCTCGAGGTCGCCGTGGGCCCACAGCCGGATCGGATGCGGGCCGGCCCGCTCAGCGAGGGCGACGATCAAGGCGGTTCCTGTGCCCTGGCGCCGGTGGCCGGGATGAACCACTAGCTCACCGGTCACTCCGGATTCCGGATCTGGTTCGTCGTGGTACGCGTAGCCGACGATCTGCCCATCCGCGATGGCTATGACGTCATGGCCCCGGCCGGGCTCGCTGTGCCGGACCCGCAGCATGCCGTGCTCCGACAGCGGACCGACCCCGTCGGCCCTCGCCGCCGCCGCGACGACATCGAGGATGCCGGTCACCTGGGCAGGACTAAGCGTGTCAGGGACGACGCTGACATCTGCTTGCTCTGCCCGCGAGGTCACCGTCCGGCCGACGCGGCGCGCGCCGCCGGTGTCCTGGCCTCTGCTTCCGCGGGGACCTGCTCCAGATCGCCGTCGCGTGGGCCCTTGGCCGGCACGAACCGGTAGCCGACGTTGCGTACCGTGCCGATGAGCGCCTCATGTTCCGGGCCGAGCTTGGCGCGCAGCCGCCGCACGTGCACGTCAACCGTCCGGGTGCCGCCGAAGTAGTCGTACCCCCACACCTCCTGCAGCAGGTGGGCTCGGGTGAACACGCGCCCTGGGTGCTGAGCGAGGAATTTGAGCAGCTCGAACTCCTTGAACGTCAGATCGAGCACCCGGCCGCGCAGCCGCGCGGAGTAGGTGGCCTCATCGATGGCAAGCTCACCGGAGCGGATCTCGTCAGGTACTTCGGTGGCCGCCGCCATCGCACGGCGGCCGATGGCGAGCCTGAGCCTGGCCTCGACCTCGGCGGGACCCGCTGTGTTCAAGATCACGTCATCAACGCCCCAGTCGGCGCTGATCGCGGCCAGGCCCCCCTCGGTCACGATGACCTGCAGCGGACAGTCCAGGCCGGTGGTACGCAGGAGCTGGCAGATGCCTCTGGCGTGCACGAGGTCGCGCCGCGCGTCCATCAGTACCGCGTCCGCGGGCGGCGCCGCCACCAGGGCGGACGCATCCGCTGGCAGCACCCGCACCGAATGGAGCAGGAGCCCGAGCGCTGGCAGCACCTCGGTCGATGGCTCGAGCACGCCGGTGATCAGCAGCAGATCGCTCACCCGATAGCACCTCCACTTACCCTGTATAAAAACACGAAGACCCGGGGGCTACGCCGCCCGGGTCCCGATGCAGGCAGGATATCTCAGACTTGGCCACGGTGACAGTCAGGTATTGGGCGGCGGCCAAGGACGCGGCCGGCGTCGCCGAGGACACGGTCGAAGCGCGGACCCTGGCCGAGGCCTTGGACGCGATACTCGCCCGCCGGGGGGCGGATGGACGGCTGGGGAAGGTGCTGGCCGGGTCCTCGTTCCTTGTCGACGGCGCGGCCGCTGGCCGGCGTATACCGGCCGACCTGGTACTTCAGGATGCCGCGGTGGTCGAGGTGCTGCCGCAGTTCGCCGGCGGGTAAAGCCAGGCTGTAAACGGCGGCCGGATTGCGGCACACTGGAGGGATTACATCCAGAGTGTATCCATCCGTGCACGTTCCGAAGTCAGTGAGCATGAGCAGAGAACATGGTTCCTCGGGTCCAGATGACCCCTTCCGGTCGGATGATCTTTCTGCCGGTACCAACGGGGATAAACCGCCTGCGAGCGAATTGAACCACTCGCCCCGCCCGTACGTTCTTCATAGTGTGCCGAACGCGGGAACCGCGTCCCGCCAGGGGCGGGTGGCTGACGAAGCCTTTGTCAGGGCGCTCTACGCCGAGCATGGCGGTGCCCTGCTTCGTTATGCCCTTCATCTCATGAGCGGGGATAGGCAGCGGGCGGAGGATCTGGTGCAGGAGACCATTGTGCGCGCGTGGCGCCACCCGGAGGCGCTGGCCGAACGGCCGGCCCGGCCGTGGCTATTCGCCGTCGCGCGCAACCTCGCCGTCGATTCCTACCGGGCTCGGCAGGCGAGACCAACCGAACTCGGAGAGGCGGCGCTAAGCCTGCTGCCGTCCGACGATGACGCCGATCGCACGCTTGAATCGTGGGCGGTCGCCGATGCGCTCGCCTCGTTGCGCCCGGAGCACCGCCGGGTCATCATCGAGACCTACTATCGCGGCTGCTCGGTTGCCGAGGCCGCCGCCACGCTGGGCATTCCCGCGGGTACGGTGAAGTCCAGGACGTTCTACGCGCTCAAAGCGCTCAAGCTCGCTCTGCAGGAACGGGGGCTGGCGCCATGACCGAAGCCTGGGACTGCGCCGAGGCCCGGGTATCACTCGGCGTGTACGTGCTCGGCGCGATCGATCCCGCCGAGCGCGCCCTGGTCGACGCGCACCTCGCCACCTGCCGCGACTGCCGTGACGAACTGGCCGGCCTGGCTGGCATCCCCGCGTTGCTGGCCCGGGTGAGCCCGGAGGAACTCGAGCGGATCAGCGGCGATGCGCCGCGCCTTGAGGAGCCGGCGCCTCCCGAGCTCATCGACACCGTGATCGACCTCGCCGCCGCGCGGCGGCGCAGGAGCCGTTGGCGGTACGCCGGGGCCGCCGCCGCGGCAGCGGCGCTCGCTGGCGGCATCTTCGGCGGCCTCGCCGCGTCCCGGTCTCCGGCGCCACTCGCACCCGCCGCCGCCTCGATCCCGTTCGGCCCGGGAAAGACCAACTGGGACCAGGCCACGGGAACAAACCCGACGGGTGAGGGTGTCACGGTTACCTATGCTCCGGAGAAGTGGGGCGAGGTGCTGGCCGCGAAGACCTGGGGAATCCCGGTCGGGACGAACTGCCAGCTCTGGGTGGTGCACAAGGACGGGTCGCGCACCATGGTCACCCAATGGACGACCGCCGCCGACGAGGGCACGGTGGGGTACCCGGGCGGCATGTCCATGCCCGACACTGCCAAGGGCATCAAGAGCTTCCAGGTCACCGAGGGTTCGAAGCTGCTTGTCAGCGCCGAGGCCGACCCGGAAGACTAGCCCCCGGGGAATGCGGGCCGGGGTCACGGTGCTGTCCAGTGTATGAACGGCGGGCTGATCGGGCTGGTTGTCGTGCTGATCGTGGCGACGGCGGTTGGTCTGCTGTTGCGTCGGCGCTCCGGCCGGTTCCGGGCCGTCGCCACTGCCCCAGCCGGCGAGGCAGCCCCGGCTGGTGAGTCCGCCCCGGCCGGTGAGTCCGTCCAGGAGTCAGCGGGGCGGTTGACGGCGGCGGATCTGGGGACAGGATTGGGACAACGGGCGACGCTGGTGCAGTTTTCCACTGCCTTCTGCGCGCCGTGCCGGCCGACCCGGCAGATCCTGGCCCAGGTGGCGGAGATGGTGGACGGTGTCGTGCATGTCGACATCGATGCCACGTCCCGGCCGGATCTGGTCCGGCGGCTGCGCATCAACAGCGCGCCGACCGTGTTCGTGCTGGGGCCGGACGGCGTCATCGCCAAGCGAGCCACCGGCCAGCCGCGCAAGGCGGACGTGATCGCGGCACTAGGTCAATTGGTGGACGGCCAGGTCGTAGAACACCGGCTGGCTCCGGTTCGCGTCGGACCTGGGAGTGACAGTCGGCCTGAGTCCGAATAGCATCATGTTCGTGATCTGGAGGACAGAGAACATGCTGACCAAGCGGCGGGCGGTGGATTTCTGCCACGTCGCGACAGCGATCTGTCCGTGCTCCGCGCCCTGAAAATCGGCGAACCCGCCACGAGCGTGCGGGTGGCCACTGCCATTTGGTGGCGAGGAGCACAATCATGGAGATTGACCCACGAGGCCCCAGGTTCGGAGCGGCGATAACGACTGTCGTCCTGGCGGTCGTCATGATCACGCAGAGCGGCTGGCTGCTGGCGGCCCAGTTCCTGGTGTTCGCGATCGGAGCGGTGGCCGGTCTGCGGTATGCGCCGTATGGCATGCTCTACCGCCTCTTGGTCCGGCCGCGGCTGGGTCCTCCGGCGGCTACCGAGGCAGCAGGACCGCCTCGGTTCGCGCAGGCCGTCGGCGCGGTGATCGCGCTGGCCGGTGTCATCGGCTTCGCCATGAGCGCGGGCGTCGTGGGCACCGTATTCACCGCGCTCGCCCTGGCCGCGGCGTTCCTCAACGCGGCATTCGATGTGTGCCTGGGTTGCCAGGCCTATCTGTTCATCCAGCGTCTATTCAACCAGCGTCTATTCAATCAGCGGACACAGCTGTCCACGCAGCGGGCGGCCGGTCCTGACCGGGAGGTATATCAATGAGTCGTTCCGACGTCCTGGTGGACGCCGACTGGGTCGAGGCCCATATCGGTGAGCCTGGTGTCGTTCTCGTCGAGGTGGACGAGGACACCAGCGCCTACGACAAGGGTCACATTCCGACCGCGGTGAAGATCGACTGGAGGAAGGACCTGCAGGACCCGGTCCGCCGGGACTTCGTCGACCGGACCGGATTCGAGGCGCTGCTGTCTGCCCGTGGCATCTCCAACGACGACACCGTCGTGCTGTACGGCGGTAACAACAACTGGTTCGCCTCGTACGCGTACTGGTACTTCCGGCTGTACGGGCACCAGAACGTCCGTCTGCTGGACGGCGGCCGCAAGAAGTGGGAGCTGGACTCGCGCGAGCTGAGCACCGACGTCCCGCAGCGCCCGGCCACCAGCTACACGGCGTCCGAGCAGGACGCCTCACTCCGCGCGCTGCGCGACGAGGTCATCGCGGCCATCGGTAAGCGCAACCTCGTGGACGTCCGGTCGCCCGACGAGTTCGCCGGCCGGCTGCTCGCGCCCGCCCACCTGCCGCAGGAGCAGGCGCAGCGTGCCGGGCACATCCCGACCGCGCGCAACGTGCCGTGGTCCAAGGCGGCCAACGAGGACGGCACGTTCCGCTCCGACGACGAGCTGCGCGAGCTGTACGAGAAGGAGGCGGCCCTGGACTTCGCCAAGGACACCATCGCCTACTGCCGGATCGGCGAGCGGTCCGCGCACACCTGGTTCGTGCTGCACGAACTGCTCGGCCTGCCCAATGTGAAGAACTACGACGGCTCGTGGACCGAATACGGTTCGCTGGTCGGCGTCCCGATCGAGCTGGGAGAAGCCCGATGACTTCTGCGAACGAGGGATGCGGGGCGCCCGCTGGCGGCGTGGCCGCATCCGCGGCGGCTGGCGACCAGGCCGTGGTGGAAGGGCGTGTCATCCACGATGGCGCGCCCGTGTCCACCGGTTACGCGCGGCTGCTCGGCACCGGTGACGAGTTCGTGGCCGAGGTGCCGCTCGGCGACGACGGCGGGTTCCGGTTCTTCGCTGCTCCCGGCTCATGGACCCTGCGCGTGCTCGCCCCGGGCGGCCTGCGCGCGGAGCGCTCCGTAGCCGCCGACTACGGGCAAGTGACAAAGGTGGAGGTCACGGTCTGAGTGAGCAAAGGGGTTGTGGCCGTCACGGTGTTGCCGTGACGGCCACGCCTAGACTTAGCTTGTATCGATCGCGACCCGGAACAGCTCCGGTTTCAGGATCACGATCGCCAGCCCCGCGGGTTCCCGTGTCTCCGCGTCGTCGAACCTGACCGTCACCGTGATGACGGGTTGCCACCGTAGGAGCCCCAGAGCACGGCCATCGGCCGAGCGCGGCGGGCTCATCTCCACGCTCACCGCGGCCACCGGGAGCGCCAGGTTCCCCGTAGGGTCCAGCAGATAGGCGGTGGAGACGGCCACCGGATCGCCGTCCGCTGACCAGACGCTGCGGATCGTGTGAACCGGAGCGTCGTCCGGCCAGCCGAGCGTGACGGCAACATCGTGCGGCGCTTCGCGCCGTGACACCTGCCGGGTCTGCCGGCCGATCGCATTCCCCATCGGGTCAAGGCGCGTGCCGAGCCCGCCAGTGCCCTCCACCGCAAGCCAGTCCGCCGCGGGGCTGGCCCGGTACACCTGCCCGTCCGGCAGCCGCCGGACCAGCGATCGCTGCACGAGATCGCCGATCGCCGCGTCGATCGCGTCCAGATCGGCGTTGTACTTCTTGGCCAGCGCGCTGCGCCGGGGCAGTCGCCAGCCGGGCTCGTGATGGGTGAGCGCCGCCGCCAGTTGATCGGCAATCGGCTGGGCGTCGATCGGATGGCTGACCTGTTCCGCATCCAACAACGACTGCCCTCACGCGTGGTCGATTGATGTCTCCGGGCGCGCGCCTGCCCGTCTCGCCATTGATATTCATCGAAGGTGAATAAAAGGTGAACTAAAGACGAACGAACTGGCCGATTCCTGGGTCAGGTAGGTAAACGCCGAGCCCTGCACGGCGGTGAGGTCGTGGTAACGATTGCGCTACTGCCCGGTTGGCGTATCATCACAACGGACCCAGGACCTGCGGATACGTAGTCGCGGTGGCAGCAGGGTCCGGTTCGTACACCAGAAGTTAACCTTTTATCCGCCATTTATCCATTCGAGGTTTACCCGTCGATACCGTCAGCGTCGGCAAACTGTACTCGCACACCATATTGACAGGCTGACGGCCGTCTGTACTGCTCATCGCGGCCGGGAGAACGCGTAAACCCATAAGGAGAAACACGATATGCACCTTCGACGTAGACCGCAGGTCCTGACGGTGGGGGGCGCCCTCGTCGCGATGGCTCTGTCCCTCGCCGCGTGCTCTTCGTCGAGCTCCTCCACGCCGCCCAGCGGATCCTCGTCATCCGGCAGCGGCTCCGCGCCGGCTGGTGGCTCATCCTCTTCGGCCGCCGCGGCCAGCGGCACCATCAACGCCGCTGGGTCGACGTTCCAGACGAACTTCCAGCAGACGGCCATCCAGGCCTTCAAGCAGAGCAACCCCAGCATCACCGTCAACTACGACCCTGTCGGCTCCGGCACTGGCCGCAGCGACCTGTACAAGAACACCGTGCTGTTCGCCGGCTCTGACTCGCCCATCCCGAGCAAGGAGGCGTCGGAGGTCCCCTCGGGAAAGACGGTGCTTTACTTCCCGGTCCAGATCGGCCCGATCGCGATCGCCTACAACCTGCCCGGCATCAAGGGCCTGAAGCTGGATCCTGCCGTCCTCGCGCAGATCTTCCAGGGCCAGATCACGAGCTGGAACAACTCCGCGATCACGGCGCTCAACCCGGGCGTCAGTCTGCCCAGCACCGCGATCACCCTGGCCGTCCGCTCCGACTCCTCCGGCACGACGCAGAACTTCTCCGACTACCTCGTCATGGCCGCGGGCAGCGCGTGGAAGCTCGGCACCAGCTCGACGATCAAGTGGCCGTCCACCGCCCACGAGGCCAACGGCGGTAATGGTGTGGCGCAGGCTGTCAAGTCCACCTCGGGCGCCATCGGCTATGTGGACTTCTCCACCGCCACCGCTTCTGGCCTGGAGGCCGCGTCGATCAAGAACTCGGCCGGCCAGTACGTGGCGCCCTCCAGCTCCGCGGCGACCGCGGCCGCATCGCAGGTCACCCCGAAATCGGACCTGACCTTCGTCACGGTCGACCAGGGCGGCGCGTCCTCTTACCCGATCACCTACCAGTCGTGGGACCTGGTGTATGCCAAGCAGCCGAATGCGAACGACGCGAACCTGCTCAAGGCCTACCTCGGTTACCTGCTCGGGCAGGGCCAGAGCCTGCTTTCTCAGCTGAACCTCGCGCCGCTTCCGGCGAGCATCGACTCGATGGCCAAGGCGCAACTGTCCCAGATCACCTCGTAAAGGTAAATCCTCGTGACACACACAGTCCGGCCCGTTTCACCGTCATGAGAGCCGTGACTCAGGCGGATCCGGCCAAGTCGGCCGGATCCGCCGGCCCTCTCGCGCACCGCCGGCCGCTCGGTGACCGTGGTTTCCAGCTCCTGGCGCTCGTGGCCGGCCTGCTGGTCCTGATCATCCTGGTCCTCATCGCCGTCACGACGGCCCAGCAGTCCACGACGTGGTTCACGACCGCCGGCTTCAAGGGAATCTTCTCCACCGACTGGGACCCTGGGGCCAGCAAGTTCGGCGCGATGGCGTTCGTCTACGGCACGGTCATCAGCTCGGTGATCGCGCTGATCATCGCCGTGCCGGTCAGCGTCGGCCTCGCGCTGCTGCTGACCGAGGTGGTGCCTCGCCGGTGGGCACGCCCCATTGTGTACGTCATCGACCTGCTCGCCGTGGTGCCGTCGGTGGTCTGGGGTCTGTGGGGCATCCTCGTGTTCGTCCCCTGGCTCCAGCCCATCTACGTGTCCATCGCCTCAGGAGTCAACGGCGTCCCGGTGCTTGACACGCTGTTCGGCGGCCACAACGTCCAGGGCGCCGCGTTCTTCACCGCCGGCGTCATCCTGGCCGTCATGATCACCCCGATCATCACTTCCCTGTCCCGTGAGGTCATCGCGACCGTGCCGGCGATCGACCGGGAAGGCGCGTACGCGCTGGGCGCCACCCGGTGGGAGATGATCCGCGGCGCGGTCTGGCCGCACAGCCAGGGCGGCGTGGTCGGCGCGGTACTGGTCGGCCTGGGCCGGGCGATGGGCGAGACGATCGCGGTGGCGCTCGTCATCGGCGGTTCACCCGAGGTCACCGGGCATCTGTTCTATCCCGGCCACTCGGTCGCCGCGGTGATCGCGCTCGAGTTCGGCGAGGCCACCGGCGGGGAGTTCCGTGCCGCTCTGATCGGGCTCGGCCTGGTCCTGTTCGTGCTCACGATCATCGTCAACTTGGCTGCTCGCGCGATTGTGGAACGCTCCGCGCGGCGCATGAGGGGGGCCTGATGACCGCCGCTTCCGAGCAGCCAGCGGTCGACCTGCGGGAGCCGGCCGGCTGGCGGCGCACCAAGAACCAGATAGCGACCGTCGCGATGTGGGTCGCGCTTGTGGCTGCCCTGGTCCCGCTGGGCTTCGTGCTGGTTACGGTGATCCAGAAAGGCGCGGGCGCCATCAGCTGGCAGTTCCTGACCAGCAGCACGATCCCGCCGAACATCCTTCCGCTCGGCGTCGGCGGCATGGGCCCGGCGGTCATCGGGACGCTGATCATCACCGGCTTCGCCGCGCTCATCGCCATACCGCTGGGCGTGCTTGGCGCGATCTATATCAACGAGTACGGCGGCAGGGGACTGCTCGGGCGGGTCATCGCGTTCATGTCGGACGTGATGACCGGCGTGCCGTCGATCGTGATGGGCCTGTTCATCTACACGCTCTGGGTGCTCCACTTCGGGTATTCGGGCATGGCCGGCTCGTTCGCCCTGGCCTGCCTGATGCTCCCCATCGTGATCCGGTCCAGCTACGAGATGCTCCGCCTGGTGCCGAACAGCCTCCGTGAGGGCAGCTACGCCCTGGGCGCCACCAAGGCCAGGGTCACGCTGACCGTGGTCCTCCCCGCGGCGCTCGGCGGCATCGTGAGCGGCTCGCTGCTCGCCGTCGCCCGCGCCGCTGGCGAGACGGCGCCGCTGATTTTCACCATCCTCATCGTGGAATCCACGAACACCAACCTGTTCAGCGGCCCCAATACCGCGTTGTCCACGCAGATCTTCGCGAACGCGCAGTCGCCCTACGTCGGCGCGCAGGCACGAGCATGGGGCGCGGCGCTCACGCTCATCGCCATAACGTTCATCCTGATGATCGCCGCCCGCCTCGTCACCGCGCGTTTTACCAGATACGAGCGCTAGGGAATGTCTCTCACGGAAGGCCGTGTTTAGGGGAGAAGACATGGAAGAGCCAGACCAGAACGTCGTCAAGACTGAGCTGCCCAAGCCGGCCGCCCTGGAGGAGTTGCAGGACACGGTCGTAGCCGAGGCACCGGGCCCAGCCATCTTCAATACGCGGAACGTCTCGATCTATTACGGCTCGTTCCGGGCCGTAACGGATGTCTCGCTGAGCATCCACGAGAACGAGATCACGGCGTTCATCGGGCCGTCCGGGTGCGGGAAGACCACGGTGCTGCGGACGCTGAATCGCATGAACGACCTCATCGCGGGCGCCCGGGTCGAGGGCGATGTGCACTACCGCGGGGCATCGCTGTACGCGAACGGTGTCTCCCCGACCGCCGTGCGCCGGCGGATCGGCATGGTGTTCCAGAAGCCGAATCCGTTCCCGAAGTCGATCTATGACAACGTCGCCTACGGACCGCGCATCAACGGCATCCGCGGTAAGGGCAGGCTGGACGAGATCGTCGAGCACTCGCTGCGCCAGGCCGCGCTGTGGGACGAGGTGAAGAACCGCCTGAACAAGTCGGGCCTGGGCCTGTCCGGTGGGCAGGCGCAGCGGTTGTGCATCGCCCGCACACTCGCGGTCGAGCCGGACGTCGTGCTGATGGACGAGCCCTGCTCAGCGCTCGACCCGATCGCGACGGCCAGGATCGAGGACCTGATGCTCGAGATCAAGTCCAGGTACACGATCGTCATCGTGACGCACAACATGCAGCAGGCCACCCGGGTCAGCGACCGTACCGCCTTTTACTCGGTGCTTCGCGACGAGAAGAGCGATACGCGCACCGGCGTGCTGGTGGAGTACGGCTCGACCAGGCAGATCTTCGAGGACCCGCAAGACAGCCGCACCCAGGACTACGTGACCGGCCGGATGGGCTGAGTTCTCCCCCGGAATTAGTCCGGCAAGGCCCCGGGATCGGGCGATGACCCGGCGAGATAGACCACTCGCCGGGCGATGTTGCTCGCGTGGGCGCCTAGGCGCTCGTAGAACCAGCCCACCAGCGTCATTTCCATGCTCACCGGTGTCGTCATCCGTCCCGAGGCGAGTTCGGCTATCAGGCTCGAGTGAAGCTCGTCCATCTCGTCGTCGCGTTCCATGAGCGAGTCCGCCACGGAGCGGTCCCGGTTGTACCAGGAGTCCGCGGCCTGGCGCCACATGTTCGATACGAGGTTCCCCATTCGCTCAACTAGTCCCCGGCTGCGCGGGGAAAGATCATCGCCGAGAATGTGGTTGGCCCGCGTGGCGACCTGAACGACGAGAGCGTGGGAGCGTTCGAGTTCGGGCACTATGCGCAGGACCGACAGCAGGAAGCGGAGGTCCGATGCCACCGGCGCCTGGAGCACGATCTGCCGGTTGACCAGGTCTTCGATCTCCGGATACAGGGCTTCGATTACCCGCTCGCGTTCGATCAGTACCGATAGCACCTCATTGTTGCCGGTCAGCAGCGCCTGGGTGGCCTTGGGCAGATCCTCGGCGACCATGGCGAACAGCTCGATGACCTTGGCTTCTATAGCCTCCAGCTCCCGCTGGAATTCCTGCCGGGACCCGACCATGATCAAAGCCTACTGAGCCGCCTCATCTGTCTTCCAGCCCACCGGCTTGGGTGCCGGGTCGGCCGTCGGGTGTTCACCTAAATGACATCAAGTAGCCGTCTTCCGCTCACCCACGTGGTCACCTTTCGTTCACCGTGATGCCTATCAATGGGCATAGCCGGAAGGGGAAGCGCACGGATAGTAGGTGCGCATAAGCGGATTGGTGCACGCGAACGGGAAAAGGGGTAGAACGCGGTGGCTACGGAATTCCCCCGCGTTGACCGCCAGGATGGCTGATCTCATGACTGACCCTCCGGTCCACGCCGCCGGGGTGCTCGCCGACCGGATCGCCGCGGCGCTCGTCCACCGCGAGCCGGGCTGGCGACTGCCCAGGCGCAGCGCGCTGGCCCGCCGGTACAACGTGAGCCTGAGCGAGATCGACGCGGCGATCGGCGATCTCGCCCGCCGGTCGCTGGTACGGCGATTGCCGGACGGGCAGTTGTACCGGGCCAGCCCGGCCGACTACTGGATCCCGGTGGAGGGGGCTGCCGGACTCGGCACCAGGCTCGATCCCATGGGCAGTCCCATCGAGTGCCACGCCCGGCATCTGTCGGTCCGGGAGGCGCCGCAGGACGTCGCCTGGGCCATCGGCGTGGCTACCGGCACGTCGGTACAGGTTCTGAGGTGCGTGTGGACGCTGGCCGGAGATCCGGCCGCTATCTCCACCGCGTACCTACCGTTTTCGCCAGGTGCCGAGGACTCCGGTGACGGCGTCGGCGAATTCAGCGCGGTGCTCGACGCGCTGCCCGGGCTGACGGCGCAGCCTTCAGCGGTGTGCATCGAGATGGCGCCGCCACAACCCTCGGCGGCGCGGAGCCTGCGGCTGACTCCCGGCCGTCCGGTGATCTCGGTAACAATCAGGTTCGAGGACCGCGAGCGCCGTCAGCCCGTTGGCCTGACCGTGCTCCTCCTCCGCCCCGAACTGTTCCGGGTCGCCATAGAAACCCCTTCCAACCGGGTCGAAAGCCGCTCAGCGGCGAATGAAAGCCAGTAACCACCTGGACACGCAGGGGTAGTTCCTGGCAGCCTGGTGCGGAAATGCCGGCCGAGGTCATGACAGGGTCAGCGCGAATGCCACGGCGTGCCCGTTACCTCGTGCCACGGGGAACGCCGCGCCGTGGTGAGTTTCTCGCTGCCTGCGCCGTGGTGGTCGTGCTGTCCCACCTGGTATTCGCGCAGCTCACCCTCGTCGTCGCGATCGCGCTCTACTGGGCGGGCAAGGCAACTCGGTGGCATCCATCCTGGCTGGCGATGCCCGCCGCGGCCGGCATCCTGTGGACGCTCGCGGTGGGTCCGCGCGCGGCCGCCGCCGGATTCGTCGCGGGACCCGCCCAGGTGATCGGCTACCTGAACACCAGCGATCACCAGGTCGGCCACCTGCTGCATTTCGGCGCCGCGTTCGCGGGCGCGCGAAGCTGGCTGCCGAAGCAGTTGCCGATCGCGATGCTGACCGGTGCCGCGGAGGCTGGCCTGGCGACGTGGCTGAGCTGGCTGCACACCGATGAGTGGGACATGCCGGAACCGCGCCCGGGTCTGCTGGTGACCGTCCGGCGGCTTGCCCTGGTCAGGGCGATCAGGGCGGGCGGGATCGTCACCAGGGACGGCGCCAGTCTCGGCATAACACCAGGTTCTGGTACGAGGGTCTCGCTGTCCTGGCGGGAAGCGGCGGGCGGCGTGCTGGTCTGCGGCTCCACCGCGGCCCAGCCGCTGACCACCAGCTTCCAGCTCGTCCAGGCCGCGCTGCGACGACGCAAGCCGGTGCTGGCAGTGGACCTGACCGGTGACCCCGACCTGCCGGGATACCTCGCCGCCGCCTGCGGCGGCGCCGGTGTCCCGCTGCACGTGTTCGGTGGCGCCGCGGCCGTAGGCCCAGGCCAATTCAACACTGCGGCGGCGGTGCGTGGCGGCCATCCGGCCTGCTACGAGCCGTTCCGGTACGGTCCGCCAGCGCATCGCGCGGCGCTCGTCACCGGGATGCTGAGCTGGGATGGGCAGGCCAGCCAGCACCGCCGGAGCTGTGCCGCCTACCTGGAGGACGTGTTCGAACTGCTCGACGCGGCGCCCGGTGATCCGCGCGTGCCCGTGCTTGACGAGGTCCTGCATCTGCTGAGCCCAGCGGCGCTGCGGGCGCGCGTCCAGCACGTCCCGGCGAGCTACGCCCGCCGTTCGGTGCTGGTGGAACGGGTCCAGGTGTCAGCGAGCCTGACCGACGCGGAGCCCGCCGCCATCGCCAGCCTCGCGCAGGAACTGCGCGCCCTGCGCGGGTCGCAGGCGGGACGCTGGCTGCGCCAGCCGGTCGGAGGCCAGCTGGCGCCGGTGGACCTTGGCCGGACGGTAACCAGCCGCTCCGTCGCCCTGTTCTGTCTCAACGGGTCAGCGAGGGACATGCTTACGCGGCTCGTTTGCCAGGACCTGCTCGGTCTCGGCGCGCGGTTGCGCGGGATGGGAGTCGACGCGGACGCGGTCGTATGGCTGGCCGGCTGCGACGCGATCCCTGAGCAGACGCTCCGCGAGCTGATCGCGGCCGGTCCGGCCGCGGGACTGTCGGTCGTCGCGACCACCTCTTCACCCAAGGCGGCGGGTGACCTGGCTGAGCACCCGAACGCATTGCTGGTACACCGCATCGCCGACCCCGCCGCGGCCGGGCGGCTGGCCGCGGCAGCCGCGATGTCGGCGGATGACCTCGCCACCCTTGGTGACGAGGAGCTGGTGCTGGCCGTGGCCAGGCCCAGGCGGCTGGTGCCGCGAGTGCTCGCCGTGCGATCCCGGATCGACGCCAGGTGAGCGCGCCGGATGCTGGCCGCCTGATTCCGGGGCGTCTGTACCTTGGCTGGCAGTACGCCGAGCCGCATCCGCCACCAGGGCCGCCGCCGCGCAGGCCCACGCCGCCGGAACAGGAGCGGGTGGTGCCTGGCTGGGTAGCGGCGCAGCGACGCGAGGAGACTTTGCTCAGCCGGCCGCTGAAGGCGGTGTGCGGAGTATGCGCAGTCATCGTGGCCGTCATGGTCCTGGCCGGGCTGGCCGGCTGGCTCAACGCGCTGGCCGCCTCGCTGGCGGCCGGGTGCGCCGCGCTCGTCACGGCGGTCACTGGGAACGCGATCTGGCAGGGTGAGCGCGCGCTTCGCCAGCGGGTGGCCGCCGAGCGCCGCCGCGTCGAGAGCCTGCGCGCGGAGTCCGAATCCAGGCTGTTCGAGTGGCAGGCCGAACACGCCGGCCGGGTTCGCGACTGGCAGGCCCGGCGCGTCGCGTACGAGCATCAGAAGCGCTGGTACGGCGTCGCCGTGCCGGACGGCATTCACCGGGTCGACGTCGTCGGCGGCACGCTGTCCGGCTGGTCCGCGATGCTCACCACGGCCGCCGCGCACCGGCTCGCCGAAGGCGGTGCGGTGACCGTGCTGGACCTGACCGAATCGGCGGTCGCCCTCGACCTGATCGCGTTCGCTGACGCGGCGGACATCGCCTCCGGCGAGCCGCTCGTCTGGGTGCTGCCGGAGGATCTTCCCCGGCTCGATCTGGGCCGCGGGCTGGACAGCGCGGCGCTGGCCGACATCCTGTCACTTACCGTCAGCGTGAGCGAGGAACATGGCTCGACCCGGGACCTGTCGTTCGACAACGCGATACTGGGCCGCGTCCTGGACGTGCTCCAGGGTACGCCGACGATCGGATCCGTCACCGCGGCGTTGCGCGCCCTCGGGCAGGTCGGCAACCCCGCCGACGACGTCGCGGCGGGCCTGATCACCGACGAGCAGGCCGACCGGCTGCGGGCGATGTTCGGCCGCGGCGCAGCCGATCGGGTGGTCATCGAGCGCGCCTGGGTCCTGGAGGCGCAACTGAGCAAGCTGACCGGGCTCGGGACCGCGCCGCCGATGCAGCGTGGCAACCTGCGGGTGATGGCACTGAGCAGGCATTCAGGTGTCCTGGACTCCAGGGTGCTCGCGGCCTATCTCGCGGTCGCGCTGACGCACAGCCTGCGCGGCAAGCAGTCAGCGGAGCCGGGGCTGCCCTGGCGGCACACGCTGTTCGTGCTGGGTGCGGACCGGCTGCGCGGCGACCTGCTCGACCGGCTGTGCGACGCGTGCGAAAGCACGGGGACCGGCCTGGTGCTCGCCTACCGCACGATCTCCGGGGAGGTGAAGGAGCGGCTCGGGCGAGGCGACGCGGCGGTCGCCTTCATGCGGCTCGGCAATGCCGAGGACGCCAAGGCGGCCAGCGACCAGATCGGCACCGAGCAGCGGTTCGTACTGTCGCAGTTCACCGAGACCGCGGGCAGATCGGTGACCGACACCACGACGGGCTCCTACACCAGCACGGCGGGCTGGACCGGCTCTGGGACGAAGTCCCGGTCCAGCGGCGAGAGTATCTCCACGGCGACCGGACATGGGAGTGGTGGCGAGGGCGGCGTGCTGCCACTGGCCCGCGCCAGCCACTCACGCAATGTCCAGACGAGCCAGTCGTGGACCGCCGGTGAAGCGGAATCGGTCAGCGCCGGGATCAGCCGGACAACCGCGTGGGGCCAGACCATCTCGGCGGCCGACGGCAGCAGCGAATCGCTGGCTCGCACGATCCAGCGGTCCCGTGAGTTCCTGGTCGAGCAGCATGAGCTGCAGCAGTTGCCCGCCAGCGCGATGATCGTGAGCTACGCCGGTCCGCGTGGCCGCGAACTCCTGCTGGCCGACGCGAACCCGGGGATCGGCGCACTCCCCAGCACCACGATGCGCGGGTTGGCGGAAGTCCTCGCCATTCCCGCGGTCCCGGTCGCGGTTCCGCAGGACCTCAACGAACCTAACCTGGGGCCGCCGCCGGCTCGGCTGGACTGGCGTCGCCCGCGCGCATTACCGGATACCGGTGGCGGCATGCTGAGTGAAATGATATTCACTCAGAGTGACTAAGTCGCGTCCCGGGAGCCGCGAAGAACTCGGCACGGCCCTCGGTCGGCTTACCGAGAGCGGCACCTCCTGGCTGGCACTGGCTCCGGCGACGGCGACCGCGTCCGGGTGCGGTGAGCACGTGGCGGTGGTAAATCTGACCGATCGGCGGGATCCCCCTCTCACCCTCGATCCCTTCCGGCCGGCGCCGGGTTGCCTGGTGCAGGCCCACGCCGACCGTCTCACCGCGCTGTTCGAGGCGGCCTTCCGGCCGCCGGGACCGGTCCGGGCAGCGCTCCGGCTGGCCCTGCGCCGGGTGTACGCGGACCAAGGCTGGGACATCGCCGCGAGCGGCGCGCTGCCTGGAGCGGCGGCGCCGCCCGGCATCCCGTCCCTGGCCGACCTGAGGCGCGAGCTTACCGCTGTGGCCGCTGACCTTGGCGGCGATGCCACTATGCGCGCCCAGATCCACGGCTTCGCCGAAGGTACGCTCGCCTCGGTGTGGGCCGGCCCCGCTGGCTTCTTCCTGGCCGGCGGCCACCCGGCCGATGTGCCGGGCCTGCTGCGCCGCAGCGTGCTGTTCACCGTCGGTGAGGTAGCCGACGACGGAGCCGCGGCGTTCCTGGCCGGAACCCTGCTGATCTCAGTGGTCGAGCACGCGCGGGCGGCGATCGCCTCACCGGGTGCGGTCGTCGTCGCGGTTCCGGGTGACCGCCGCCTGCGTCGGCTGCTCGCTGACGTCCGTGCCAGCGGCACACAGGTCATCCATGCCGAGTCTGCTCCCGCCACCCGCGGTCCAGGTGTCCCCGGCGCCCCTGCCGTCAACGGCCCGGCCGTAATTGCCAGGCGCCGATCGGCGGCCTGCGGGCCGCTGTGCCGCCAGCGTCCGTGTCGCGGATATGAGCTGCATACCGCCACGACGCTGGCCTGTGCGGACAGCCAGGTATGGCTCCGGCTCTGGGCGCACGCGGTCGTGCTGGCCTTCCTCACCGGCCGCCCGCTGCCGCGGGCGCCGGCTCGCGTCCGCCGGGCCTGGCTGCCGCTCGATGCCAGGACCCGGGAGTGCCTGCTCGCGACCGTGATCCACGCCGCCGTGGCGGAGCGCGCGCCAGCGCTGCGACACAGCTATGACCCGCCGAACCTGACCGCCGTGGCGGGATCAACCGCCATCAGGCTGCTGTCGTCTCCGACCCCGGCCATCAGACGAGCCGGCCCGGTCTGGGTCATTCCGCAACTGCGCTGGCTGCACGAAACCGAACGGCTGCTGCCACTCGGCAAGCGCCAGATGCGGGCCGAAGACATCGCGCCGCCGCTGGACTACGGGCTTGCCGGGCTGCCTGACTGGCCTGGCATCCGCGCTGGCGATCGGCTGGATGCCCTGCGGCGGCATCGATGGTCGCCGGCCGCCGAAGTCAACCGGCACGTCGCCGCCACCGCCCTGCTGGGAAGCGGCCAGGAAGCCATCCTGGCGGCGGACCTCGCCATGGCCGGAATCGGACTGCCCCAGGCGCAGCGGCTGCGGTACGCCGCACGGATACTGGGCGTCGGCGGCGCCGGACAGGAGCCGGGCTGGCTCGAGGTCGTGCTGTCCTGGCCGTCCCGGTTGATCCTTCCCACCGGATAACATCAGGCCGAGATGAGCACTTCCACGCCACGCCAGGAACAGGCGCGTCCGTCACTGCGCTCCAGACTCCCGCTTCGTGCCCGCTTGGCCGCCACTGTAGGCGGAGCCGCGGGCCGGGCGTCGCGACTGGCCGGCCGGGGGGATGGTTCCGTCATCGGCGGGATCATCGGCCTGCGGCTGCAACCGGACCTGCTGTCGCTGCTCGCCCGCGGCCGCCAGATCGTGCTCGTGACGGGGACCAACGGCAAGACGACGACGACCAGGCTCATCACCGCCGCGCTGGGGACGCTTGGCCAGCAGGTGGCTTCGAACGCGTTTGGCGCGAACATGGAGGCTGGCCTGGTTTCCGCCTTGGCCCGGTCCTCGGACGCGGCGCTCGCGGTGCTGGAGGTCGACGAGAAGTACGTTCCCGCGATGCTCGAGGCGACCGGGGCGCGCGTGGTCGTGCTGCTGAACCTGAGCCGGGACCAGATGGACCGGGCCGCCGAGATCTGGCTGCTCGCCCGCCGCTGGCGGGCGGCGCTCGCCGCCGCGCCCCGCTGCCGGGTGATCGCCAACGCCGATGACCCCTTGGTCGCGTGGGCGGCGGGCGAAGCCCGTCAGGTCACCTGGGTGGCAGCGGGACAGCGCTGGCACGAGGACTCCTGGTGCTGCCCGCAGTGCGGGTCCCACCTGCGACGCGAGGGCGACGACTGGTACTGCCGGGAGTGCTCGTACCGGCGCCCGCCGGTTCGCTGGATGCTGGCGGGCGACTCGGTGATCGACCCCGGGGGCCGGTCGACGAAGCTTGATCTCGTGCTGCCGGGACGGGCCAACCGGTCCAACGCGGTGATGGCGCTGGCCGTCGCGGACGTGTTCGGCCTCAGCGTCACGCAGGCGCTGCCGGCCGTCTCGCGGGTGACATCGGTGGCGGGCCGGTACACACAGGTTCAGCGCAACGGCTGCGCGCTGCGGCTCCTGCTGGCCAAGAACCCGGCGGGCTGGCTGGAGGCGCTGGACGTACTGGAACCCGGGCCGGTCCTGCTGGCGGTCAACGCCCAGGGGCCGGACGGCCGGGACACCTCGTGGCTGTGGGATGTCGATTATCGCAGGCTACGCGGGCGTCCGGTGTTCGTAACCGGTGAGCGTCGGCTGGACCTGGCGGTCCGGCTGGAAGCCGACGAAGTGCTGTTCCGTATCGTCGATTCGGTGGACGACGCGATCGATCTTGCCCGCACCCCTTCGCTGGAAGTGATCGCCAACTACACCGCGTTCCAGCAGATCCGCGCGATCGTGGGGCGCACCGTCTAGGGGAGGACCTATGCAATCGGCACTGCGGCTGGTGTGGATCTATCCCGACCTGCTCAGCACGTACGGCGACCGAGGCAACCTGCTCGTGCTCGCCCGCCGGGCCCAGCTCCGCGGCATCGCCGTGGAGGTCGCGCACGTCAACTCCGATCAGCGGGTACCCGCCGACGGCGACATCTACCTGCTCGGCGGGGGCGAGGACCTGCCGCAGATCCTGGCGGCCAGGCGGCTACAGGGCGACGGCGGCCTGGCCGCCGCGGCCGCCCGCGGCGCGGTGGTGTTCGCCGTGTGCGCCGGCTACCAGATCATCGGCACCGAGTTCGGGGGTGCCGAGGGCGAACCGGTGCCCGGGCTGGGACTGCTCGACATCCGCAGCGGACGCGGCGATCGCCGCGGCGTCGGTGAGGTGCTCGCCGACGTGGACCCCGCCCTCGGCGTCGAGCGGCTTACCGGGTTCGAGAACCATCAAGGTGTCACCCGCCGTGGCCCGGGTGTCCAGCCGCTGGCCACCGTGCTCACCGGGGTAGGCAACGGAGACGGAACCGAGGGTGCGCACGCCGGCCGGATCGTCGGCACCTACCTGCACGGACCGGCCCTGGTCCGCAACCCCAGCCTGGCCGACCTGCTGATCGGCTGGGTGGCCGGAACGCCGCTGCCGCCCATCGACCCGAAGCAGGAGGAACTGGTCACAGACCTGCGCGGTGAGCGCCTAGCCGCGTTTTCTGGGGGGTGAAAACCAACCCCCCCAGACCCCCCGGCCCGCGACGCTTCCCGCCGCAGTGTCGCCTGCCCGGAAGGCCCTACGGGCCCTCGCGGGCAGGTGACCCGCGAAGCTCGCTTTGCTCGCCGCGGTTGCTGCCGTGGGTACCGGGGGCTCGCCAGTGGCGGCTCCTACCTAATAGACGAGGGCTTGGGTGTTGTCGGGCATTATCTCAGCTACGAATGTCGCGGCGCCGGATATGCGGATGCCTTCGATCACGTCGGCCTGGGTGATCTCCCGGCGGGCCGCGCACTGGGTGCACAGCGTCACCGTGCCCGCGGCCAGCACGCCCGCCAGCAGGTCAGCGAGCGGAGCGGCGTGCGGCAGGGAGAACTCCTCGGCGCGGCCAGGAAGCGCGAACCAGGCCGACTCGCCGGTCAGCCACAGTGACACCGTGACCCCGCTGGCCACGGCGGCGGCGGCGACGGTAAACGCCTGGTTGCAGCGCTCCGGGTCGTCTTTGCCCGCGGTGACCTTGATGACCAGTGAACGCATAGCCACACGGTGAGCCTATCCCAGCGTGATCATCAGTCGGCGTAGGGTTTACCGCATGCACGGGATGCTGAGTGCGGCGGTACTGGTCACCGTCTTCGCCGCGGTCGCGGCGGCGAGCCTGTACGCGGCGGTCCGCGTGTTCGCCGCGGGAAGCCGGCGTCGGAGGCCCGAATGAGCGCGGCGCCGCTCCCAGGCGAAGCGCATACCGACCCGCATCCCAGCCTTGCGCCGCTGCTGTTCCTGCTCGGCCGATGGGAGGGGGCCGGGGTCGGCGGTTATCCGACCATCGAGTCGTTCCAGTTCGGGCAGGAGATCATCTTCAGCCACAACGGCAAGCCGTTCCTGTCCTATGTGAGCCGCACCTGGCGACTGGACGAGGACGGCCGGATCGGGCCGCCCCTGGGCACCGAGAGCGGATACTGGCGGCCAGCGCCGGACAATCGCGTCGAGGTGATGCTCGCGCATCCCACCGGGATCGTGGAGATCTACCTTGGCGAGGTGGCCGGCACCAAGATCGAGATGGCCACCGACGTGGTGGCCAGGACCGCCACCGCCAAGGAGGTGTCCGCCGGGCGGCGCATCTACGGTCTGGCCGGGCCAGACCTGGGCTGGGCCTACGACATGGCCGCCATGGGGCAGCCGCTCCAGTCCCACATGTCCGCGCTGCTGAGGCGGGTATAAAAAGATCCCCGGGCGACTCCCGCGCCGAAGCTACAACAAGCTAAGGAGGCGCGGGGACCGGCTGGACAAGGCCGGTCAACCCGGGGATCCGGTGACTGCCAGGAATTAGCCGGCCGCCGTCTCACACGAGATTGGGCCGGCGAGAAGGCGGCTAGCTGACAGCCACCTCACGAGTCCGTCTATCATGCATGCTTTCGGACCACCTCCTTTCCCGTGTACCTCGTACGTTATCCGGTGCGAACGTCGCAGGCAAGGGATTTATTGTGCGGCCCAACTAGGATGGGCTCATGAGCCGGACGTGGGACGAGGAGCTGCGGGCCCGTGGATACCGCGTCACGCCGCAGCGGCAGCTGGTGCTCGAGGCCGTATCGAAGCTCGACCACGCGACGCCCGAGGAAATCTGCGCCCAGGTCCAACAAACCGCCCGTGGGGTCAACATCTCCACCATTTACCGCACCCTTGAACTGCTTGAGCAGATCGGCATGGTGACCCACACCCACCTCGGGCACGGCGCGCCCACCTACCATCTGGCCAGCGACGCCGACCACGTGCACCTGGTGTGCCGGGATTGCGGGCGGGTGACCGAGATCAGCCCGGACGCGATCCGCGGCCTGATCACCGCGCTCGAGGACCAGCACGGCTTCGAGACCGACGTAGGACACCTGACCGTGTTCGGGCGCTGCAAGGAATGCCGGGGCAGCGCGGAAGGCTCAACCTGATATGTCTAGTCCACTACTGGAATGGTTTGGCCGCGGGGGTCCGGGGGGGGCGGTCCCCCCCGGCTTTGGCAATCCAGTCCCGGCCAGCTGGCCCGACGAGGGCGTCGCCGCGCACTACGGCGATCCGGCGCGTGAGCAGCGTTCACTCGATACCGGGGCCGGTTTCGTCGACCGGTCCAACCGGGGTGTCGTCACCGTAACCGGACCGGACCGGTTGAGCTGGCTGCACAGCCTGACCTCGCAGCACCTGGAGAAACTTCAGCCCGGGGACAGCGCGCAGGCGCTCATCCTCGATCCGAACGGGCACGTGGAACACCACCTGACGCTGACCGACGACGGCACGACGGCGTGGATCCACACCGAGCCCGGCCGGGCTGAATCGCTGGCCGCCTTCCTGGACTCGATGCGCTTCATGATGCGGGTCGAGGTGGCCGACGTCACCCTCGACTACGCGGTGATCTCCCTGCGGGGACCGGATAGGGGCGATCTCGCCGCTGGGGCCGAGGGAATCGCGGTGGGTGTAACCACAGACCGTTCGTCGGTACTGGATTTGATTTTGCCCCGGGAGCGGCTGGCCGTCACGGCGGAGGACCTGGTGCGGCGGGGAGCCGCGGCCGCCGGGATATGGGCTTTCGAAGCGTTGCGGATCGCGGCTCACGAGCCCAGGCTGGGCGTCGACACGGACCAGCGGACGATTCCGCACGAGGTCGGCTGGATCGATACCGCGGTGCACCTGAACAAGGGCTGCTACCGCGGTCAGGAAACCGTCGCGCGGGTGCACAACCTGGGCCATCCGCCGCGGCGGCTGGTCTTCCTGAACCTGGACGGCAGCGTGGACCGGCTGCCCGGCCACGGCGACCCGGTCGAGCTGGACGGCGCGGTGGTGGGCACGACCGGCTCGGCGGCGCGGCACTACGAGCTCGGGCCGATCGCGCTGGCTCTGGTCAAGCGGACGGTCCCGGTGGACGCGACGGTGCTGGCGGGCGGAATCGCCGCCGCCCAGGAGGTCATCGTGCGCCCCGACGCCGGGGCCAACGTGAAGGTGACCCTGCGCAAGCGCACTATAGTCTGAGACGTTTCCGCTATCTGTTCCGCTATTGGGGGAGGTCCAGACGTGCTTCGCCGGGTCTTGCTCGCCGCGTCAGGAAGCTCGCGGCTGCGCCGGCTCATCATGAGCGCGCCACAGACCCGGGCGATCGTCGACTCGTACGTGGCCGGTGAGACCGCCGACGACGCGGTCCGGGTAACCCGTACGCTGCGCGCATCCGGCCTGCTGGTCACCCTTGACTACCTCGGCGAGGACACCACGGACGAGGCGCAGGCCGCCGCGGTCACCAGCGAGTATGTCGAGCTGCTCGGAAAGCTCAGCGCCGAAGGCCTGACGCAGCGAGGTGCCACCGAAGTCTCGGTCAAGCCCACCGCGGTCGGGCTGACCCTGGGCGGCTCGCTGGCCAGGCAGAACATCGTGCACATCGCCACCGCGGCCCGGGAGGCCGGTACCACGGTGACGCTGGACGCCGAGCACTACGAGGTTGTCGAGCCGACGCTGCGACTGGCCGCGTCGCTCCGGGAGGAGTTCGGCGACCTCGGCTGCGTGATCCAGGCCTGCCTGCGGCGCAGCGAGGCCGACTGCCGGTCGCTGGCCGGTCACGGCACCCGCGTGCGACTGTGTAAGGGCGCCTACAGCGAACCGGACAGCGTCGCGTATGTCGCCAGACGCGACGTGGACCTGTCTTACGCGCGGTGCCTGAAGGTGCTGATGAACGGCTCCGGATATCCGATGCTGGCCACCCACGACCCCCGGCTGATCGAGATCGCCGGCGCGGCGGCCATACTCACCGGGCGCGGCCCGGACAGCTTCGAGTACCAGATGCTGTACGGAATCCGGCCAGCCGAGCAGCGGCGGCTGGCCGGCACCGGGGCGCGGATGCGCGTATACGTCCCCTACGGCGGCGACTGGTACGCCTACCTCGTCCGGCGGCTCGCGGAACGGCCCGGCAACCTGGCTCTCTTCCTTCGCTCCCTGGGGTCACGGTCATGACCATAGCTGTCGTCGGCGCAGGGAAGATGGGCGAGGCGCTGCTGTCCGGCCTGCTGCGCGCGGGACGTCCGCCGTCCTCGGTGATCGCCGCGGTCCGGCGGTCCGAGCGAGCGGACGAGCTGCGCACCCGGTACGGGATCGAGGTGTCCGACGCGGCATCGGCGGCCAAGGCGGCGGACACGCTGGTGCTGGCGGCCAAGCCGCAGGACATGGGACGGCTGCTGGACGAGATCGCGCCGGTGGTGCCCGCCGGACGGCTGGTGATCTCGGTGGCGGCCGGTATCACCACCACGTTCATCGGGGAGCGGCTGACCGGCGAGATCCCGGTGGTCCGCGTCATGTCGAACACCCCGGTGCTGGTGGACGAGGCGATGAGCGTGATCTCGGCCGGAGCGCACGCCGGTGAGGAACACCTGCGGCGCGCGGAGGAACTGCTGCGGCCCGTCGGCCGGGTGCTGCGCATCCCCGAGTCCCTGCAGGACGCCGCCACCGCCCTGTCCGGCAGCGGCCCGGCCTACGTGTACTACCTGGTCGAGTCGATGGTGGACGCGGGGATACTGCTCGGGATGTCCCGTTCGGCGGCCATGGACATGGTCACCCAGGCGGTGTACGGGGCCGCGACCATGCTGCGGGAGACCGGCGAGCATCCGGTGATCTTGCGCGAGGCGGTCACCTCGCCCGGCGGCACCACGATCTCGGCCATCAGGGAACTGGAGAAGCACGGGGTGCGGGCCGCTTTCCTGGCGGCCATCGAGGCCGCACGCGACCGCGGCCGGGAACTCGGCGGCGGGTAACACCGGCGACCTTCGGGAGGCGGCTTGCTCCAGCTGTTCTGGGATCAGCGGATGACGGAGTACGACTTCGGACCCGCTCATCCGCTCGCGCCGGTCCGGGTGCTGCTGACGATCGAGTTGTCCCGGGCCCTTGGAGTCCTTGACCTGCCTTCGGTGTCGGTGTCGGCGCCGCCCGGGCCGGCCACCGACGACGAGCTCGCGCTGGTGCACGACCGCGAGTACATCGACGCCGTCCGCAAAGCCGGCCGGTCCGGTGCGGCTGATCTGTGGTTCGGGCTCGGCACCGAGGACAACCCGGTATTCGACTCGATGCATGAGGTGTCGGCGCTGGTAGCGGGCGGTACGCTGGCCGCGGCGCGGGCTGTCTGGGACGGTTCGGTGTCGCACGCGGCCAACGTGGCCGGCGGCCTGCATCACGCGATGCGCCGCTCGGCCAGCGGTTTCTGCGTATACAACGACCCCGCCATCGCGATCGCCTGGCTGCTGTCGGCGGGCGCGACCCGCATCGCCTATGTGGACGTGGACGTGCATCACGGCGATGGGGTGCAGGCCGCCTTTTACGACGATCCCCGGGTGCTGACCATCAGCCTGCACGAGCATCCGGCCACGTTGTTTCCGGGCACCGGGCTCCCATCGGAAAGCGGGACGGCTGAGGGCCGCGGGTATGCCGTGAACGTGGCGCTGCCGGCCGGCACCGGGGACGCCGGATGGCTGCGCGCGTTCGACGCCATCGTGCCCCCGCTGCTGGAATCGTTCCGCCCCGAGGTGCTGGTGAGCCAGCACGGGTGCGATACCCACCGGCTGGACCCGCTCGCGCACCTGGCGTTGTCCGTCGACGCGCAGCGCCGAGCCTGCCTGATGGTGCACGAACTGGCTCATTCGACCGCGGGCGGCCGCTGGGTGCTCGTCGGCGGCGGAGGCTACCAGCGGGTCCAGGTGGTTCCGAGAACCTGGACCCACCTGCTGGCGGTCGCGGCCGGTGAGCCGGTCGATCCACGCGTTCCGACCCCGGAGAGCTGGCGATCGTTCGCTCTCGAGCAGGCGGGCGAACAAGCGCCGACGCTGATGACCGACGGCTCGGACGCGTCCTTCCGGCCCGCCGCCGCCGGAGTCGATCCTTCAGATCCGGTAGACCGCGCCATCATCAATACCCAGCGGGCGGTGTTCGGATGGCACGGATTGCCGGGTCTGTTGAGTTGATGGTTGAAACTTTCCTCGCATGCCTGGCACGCGCGGGCGTGCCCGGAAATGGCCGCCGGATTGGTCAACCAAAATCCGCTACTTGAGCGGCGCTCGCGTGTCCAGACCGCATGGCGGAGTCACATGAACGGGAACTTATGCTTTCCGGCGAATGCCGTTGCTGTGGTTCCGCAGGTCAGCGCTCGATGTTACGTGATTGATCCTGATGGTGGGCGGAAGGTAAGCGATTGCCGCCAAAAAAGTAACAACAATGAGGCTATCGGCGGTCTTGCTCTTTTCTGTACGGGACTTACCCTGGAGACGTACGTGACTGGTGCGCAAGATCCAGTCAAGTGCTCGGTCGTGCGGAAGAGGCAACCTTATGGCAGGCGAAACCCCCCTAAGCGACGTACGGTTCCTTACCGTTGCCGAAGTGGCTTTGATCATGCGGGTGTCCAAGATGACCGTGTATCGCTTGGTCCACTCCGGCGAGCTGGAAGCGATCCGGGTAGGTCGCTCCTTCCGGGTACCCGAGCAGGCAGTCAACCAGTACCTCAGAGCTGCCTACGTCGGTACTACCTGATCGCCTGGTTCCCGGCGGCACGCGCCCTGCACGGCACGTGCCGTCCGGGGACCGCCTCTCGCCGGGGGATGTTCCGGGGGTTGAATCCAGCCGGGGGCTGGCCGCGGGGGTGCGGGGGTCCGGGGGAGACAAGCGCGTGAACGCTTCGCATCACGGGTAATCTGTGTGTCCAGCCGCCCGAACCGGGCGAGCGTGTTGGCGTACCCGTCACCGCAACGCCCAGGAAAGGGGTGGTCTCATGGGCTCAGTCATCAAGAAGCGCCGCAAGCGCATGGCGAAGAAGAAGCACCGCAAGCTGCTGAAGAAGACGCGGATCCAGCGCAGGAACAAGAAGTAACGGCCGCTGCGGGCACCCGCGGCGATGGCTCAGCGCGGCCGGGCAGGCGAAACACGTCGGATGCGGTGAGGACGGGGTGTGGGTTCCTTACTTAGCGCAACGTTTGCGACAACACAGTGCATCATAGTGAGTGATGTCACTTCCGGTCCTGTTCGCGTTCGCCGGCGTGCTGGTCGCGATCGCAGCGACTGGCCTGCTCGCCGGGCGCTGCGTCCGGGAGCCGCGGGCCTGCTTCATCGTGTGGACGACCGGGGCCTTCGGCCTGACCGTGGCCCTGGTGGCTCAGACCATGGGGATGGCCAGTGGCTTCGGTACGGTGACGTTCCGCGCTATCCAGATCGGCGCGCAACTGGTCGCGCTGCTGGGGCTGGCCTGGGGGCTGCTGGAGTTCGTTGCCGGGAACGAGAGCGTCAGGTTTGGCGTACGACTGGTGGGCGGCGCACTGACCGTCTTGGCCGGGCTGGTCCTCGCGACCGACAGCCTCAGCACGCAGCCGTTCTCCAAGGCGTGGCCGTCGGCCAGCGCGCACTACCAGTCGGTCGGGCACTTCGCGCTCATCGTGGTGCAGGTCGCGGCCCTGGCTGGCGGCGGAAGCGCCGTCGCCCTGGCCGCGGCCCGGAGCCGAGAGCGGCCGGAATGGCGTGCCGCGTTGCCGGGCGTCGTAGCGATCGGTGTCGCCTTGCTGGCCACGGCGGCGCTCCGGTTCTCGCTGCCGGCCAGGTCCGCGTACCCGGTGCTGTCAGCGGTCGCCGCGGGCCTGATCTTGGTTGGCGTAACCAGGGACCTGGAGGCCGTCACCGGCCTTGGCCCGCGTAGCGGAGGCGGACAAGTGGACGGATCACAAATGGGCTCCCGAGGACGGCGCGGCAGCCGGGATACCGCTGATCGTGAGGTCGCGGGCGGCCCCCGCGGTGAGTCGCGGCGGGACGCCGGGCGGCACGGGCAGCGGGACGAATACGAGTACGGGCCCGATGGATACGGGCAGGATCGCGCGTATGCGCAGGATCGCGGGTACGGAGCCGATGGGTACGGGGCCGAAGGGCACCGGGCCGAAGGGCGCGGGGCTGCGGGATATGGGGGCGGGAACCATGCGCCGGATCCCCACGCGTCCAGGCCCAACGGCTCCGGAACCGGGCCCAACGGCTACGGCCCGGGGTATGACGGCTATGGGCCCGGGCCTGGCGGTCAGGGCCATGCCGGGCAAGGATACGCCGGTCAGGGCCATGGCGGGTATGGGCCTGACGCTCACGGCTCCGGGCGGCGGCAGGGCGGCTACGATCTCGCGGGCCCGTATGGACCGCGGGACCGGCACGGCTCTGATGACCGGTCCGGGCGCGGTCCCGGCACCGTACGGCCAGGTGAATGGGCTGGACCGGGAAGCGCGCCGGGTTTCCCCGGGCAGCCGGCTCCCGGTTTCCCCGGGCAGCGGGGCCAAGGTACCTCCCGGCCACCGGGCCCGGGCTATTCCGGTCAGCCGGGCGCAGGTCACCCCGGTCAGCCGGCCGCAGGTTACTCCGGTCAGCCGGCCGCAGGTTACTCCGGTCAGCAGCCTCCGGCCGGGCCGTCGGCCTCCTACAGTCCGTCGGCCTCCTACAGTCCGCCCGTCTCATTCAGCCCGCCGGTCGCCCCCGTACCGGGACCACCGGTCACGGGCTATGGCATACCAGGTCAGCAGGAGGTTACGGCCGATCTCGGGACGGTGATCACCGGCGCGCTCGGCGACCCCGAATTCGGCGCGGACGCGAAGCCATCGGGTGCCTCGGCCGGTTCCCCGGCACGGCCCTATGGCCGAATCTTGATCTTTACGTTGCTGGATGATAAAGCCACGGATTTTGATCGTCTGGCCGAGCAAACAGCGGAAGAAGTACGGATCAGCGAGCCGGACACTCTTGTATACGTCATTCATTTGGTGCCCAACGCGCCAATGCAGCGGATCTTCTACGAGATTTACCGTGATCGCGCCGCATTCGAAAGCCACGAGAACAAGTCATATATGAAACGGTTCGTCGCGGAACGCAGAGCCTACGTACTGGCGACCAACGTCATCGAACTCCGGGTGAAATACGCCAAGGTAGCGCCGCTTCCCGCCGAGTCCCGCCCGTTGAGCGTCACTCAGGCGGCCCGTCCCGAGTTGCCGCCCGGTCAGGGGCCCGCCGTGGCGTGGCCACAGCAGTCCGGCGGTGGTCGGCCGGGCGCCGGTGTCGCGCCCGAGGACTCGGGGTCCCGGTATGGCCGCGGCTAGGATCACGCTGCTCAGCCGGCCGGGCTGCCACCTGTGCGACGACGCCCGTGCCGTGATCGAGCGGGTGGCGGCCGACCTTGATGTCGGCTGGGAAGAGCGCGACATAACCGCCTCGCCAGACGACCTGGCGGAGTACTGGGACAAGATCCCGGTAACTTTCGTCGACGGCATCCAGGTCGATTTCTGGCGGATCAGCGAGCCCCGGCTCCGCGCCGCCCTGTCCGGCCACGACACCCTTCCCCGTTTACCCCCCGCCTCCGCCCCCCGTCCTCACCTCCGCCCCCGGCACCCCGTCCCCGTTCATCTTCTGGCTGACCTTGCCGAACAGATGGTCGCCTATCGGTCCGGTTTGTCGCGTATGTCCCAGCTACTCAGGCAGCGTCAGCGGTTCGATTCGGATCCTGTCCGGATGGATGTGGCAGCGACCCGGTTATAACCGGGTCGCTGCCACATCCATCCGGGTGCGTCCGGGTGCATGCTGATGCAGGCGGGACGGGAGTGACCAGATGTGTACCCGGGCTCCCTGCGCCAGCACCTGCTGGGCTGGTACAAGCCCACGACGCTTGGGGAATAACCATCGGTACCCTTCCGGCCAACTGTCAGGCAAGGCCTCCTGCGCGCTACCGGCGCACGGCAGGATGGCACCGAGCAGTGCGGCACGGAGCAGTGCGACGCGGAGCAGGGTCATCGCGGAGCGCTCAACCGCGCATCCGGCGACTTTGTGAATCCTTGCACAAAGGCGTACCGTGGAGATCGACGTTGGCTACGCAGGCTCTTGACACTCAGGAGCGCCGATACCCCCGGGAGCGCTGCTGCCATGCACAACAACGTGACGTCGTCAGGCGGAGGCAAGGACCTCATCGCCCGCCGAGGCGAAGGCGCAGGCGCAGGCGAAGGCCAAGGCGACCAAGATCACGACGACCAGGTTCAGTCTGGCTCGGGCGGCCGCTCGGGCGGCGAGTCCGGTGGCTCCAACGGCATACCCGAAGCCACCGTCGCGCGTCTCCCCGTCTACCTGCGCGCACTGTACGGACTGGCCGAGCGTGGGGTGAGCACGGTTGCCAGCGAGGAACTCGCCGCCGCGGCCGGCGTCAACTCGGCCAAGCTTCGTAAGGACCTGTCCCACCTCGGCTCGTACGGGATCCGTGGTGTCGGTTACGACGTCGACTACCTCGTCTACCAGGTGTCGCGCACCCTGGGGCTGACGCAGGACTGGCCGGTCGTCATCGTCGGCGCCGGTAACCTCGGCCACGCGCTGGCGAACTATGGCGGCTTCGTCTCCCGCGGTTTCCGCATCGCCGCGCTGCTGGATTCGGATCCGGCTATCGTGGGCAGCACGGTCGCGAAGCTGGTGGTGCGTCATGTCGACGAACTGGAAGCGGTGGTTGCGCGGCACAAGGTGGCGATCGGTGTGATCGCGACCCCGGCAGGGTCTGCCCAGGGAGTATGCGACCGGCTCGTCTCGGCCGGTGTCACGAGCATCCTTAACTTCGCTCCGCTAGTGTTGTGCGTCCCGGAAGGGGTAGACGTGCGCAAGGTTGACCTGTCGATTGAGTTGCAGATCCTCGCCTTTCACGCCCAGCGCAGGTCCGCGGGTGGCCGGGCGGGAAACGACCACGCACACTCAGCGGACGCCGCGGACCTCGGAGCGGACCTCGAGCGGCTCGCGCCGGACGACCTCGACCCGGGTCGGCTGGAAGCAGCCCAGGCGTAAGGCGGTGATCAGGTGAGCGTGCTGGTAGTCGGCCTGAGCCACAAGAGCGCTCCGGTCGCCACCTTGGAGCTGGCCGCGGTGAGCGGCGATGCGGTCGCCAAGCTGGTTCACGACGTGGCCCGGGCGGAACCGGTCGCGGAAACTTTCGTGGTGTCCACCTGCAACCGCGTTGAGGTGTACGCGGACGTGGACCGGTTCCATGCCGGCGTTACGGCCATCTGTGAGCTGCTCGCCCGGCACTGCGGGATGCCTGCCGCCGACCTCACCCAGCACCTTTACGTGCACTACGAGGATCGCGCGGTGAGCCATCTGCTGGCCGTGGCCAGCGGGCTCGATTCGATGGTGGTCGGTGAGGGTCAGATTCTCGGCCAGGTCAGGTCCGCCCTCAAGCTGGCCGAGGAGCACGGCACCCTCGGCCGCGTCCTCGGCGACCTTGGCCGGCTGGCCTTGCGCACCGGCAAGCGGGTGCGGGCCGAGACCGCTATCAACCAGGTCGGCGCCAGCCTGATGACCGTGGCCATCGAACTCGCCGCCACCAGCTTCGGCGCGGCCACCCATCCATCCGGAGGACCCCCTCTGGCTGGACGTAATCTGCTCATCGTCGGCGCCGGCTCGATGAGCGCGCTCGCGGCCGCGACGGCGGCCCGCGCCGGAGCGGAGCGGATCGTGGTCGCGAACCGCACCCTCGAGCATGCCGAACGGCTGGCCGCGAAGTTTGCCAAGCACAACGCGACGGTCGTCAGCCTGGCCGGCCTGCCAGCAGCGATCCGCGCCGCCGACGTCATCATCTCGTGCACCGGCGCCTCCGGTTACGTGATCACGCCAGACATGATTCCGGCGGAGGCGGATCGCCGGGGCGCCCTGGTCCTCGTGGATCTGGCGATGCCGCGCGACGTGGAGCCGGCTGTCGCGGACTTGCCCGGTGTCACCGTGGTCGGCATGGACGAGCTGAGTCAGCACGGCACGGTGGCCGAGGCTCAGGATGTGTCGGCCGTCCGTAGCGTCATCGAGACCGAGCTGGTCGCCTATCAGCAGGCAAACGATGCCGCCACGGTGGCGCCCACCGTGGTCGCGCTCCGGGCGAAGGCCGCCAAGGTGGTCGACGCGGAGCTGGCCCGGCTGGCGGGCCGGCTGACCGCGGACGGTCTGAGCGGGCACGCGCTGGATGAGATAGCCCAGACGGTGCGCCGGGTGGTAGACAAGCTGTTGCATGCGCCGACCGTGCGGGTGAAGGAACTCGCCGGCTCACCGGGGGGTGAGGAGTACGCCGCGGCGCTCCGGGTTCTCTTCGACCTCGATCCACGTGCGGTCGAGGCCGTTACCCGCGCCGCCATGGAGCAGGAGGGTTCACAGTGAACGCCCCGACGCTGCGGCCCGACGTACTGCGGCTCGGCAGCCGCCGGAGCCCGATGGCCATCGCGCAGTCCCGGCTCGTGGCGAACATGATCACCGAGCGGACCGGGCGCGAGGTGGAGATCGTCGGGGTCACGACGCTGGGCGACGTCAGCCGGGCGCACCTCACCCAGATCGGCGGCACCGGGGTGTTCGTGAGCGCGCTGCGTGAGGCGCTGCTGAACGGCGAGATCGACTTCGCCGTGCACTCGCTGAAGGATCTGCCGGCCAGCCAGCCGGCCGATGTCGCGCTCGCGGCCGTGCCACCCAGAGACGACCCAAGAGACGCGCTGATAGCACGAGACGGCGCGAAGCTGGCCGACCTGCCCGCCGGAGGCAGGATCGGCACCGGCTCGCCGCGGCGTGCCGCTCAGCTGCTCGCCCTGCGCGGCGATCTGAGGTGTGTGCCGATCCGCGGCAACGCCGGTACCAGGATGGCGAAGATCGAAGCGGGCGAGGTGGACGCGGTTGTACTCGCCTGCGCCGGACTGGCCAGGATCAAGCGGCTGGACGTGGTGGCCGAGGTGTTCAATCCGGAGGAGATGCTTCCCGCGGCTGGGCAGGGCTCGCTCGCGGTGGAATGCCGGGCGGAAGACGACCAGCTCACGCGGCTGCTTGGGACCATCAACCACGAGCCGAGCATGGCCTCCGCCACGGCCGAGCGCAGCCTGCTCGAGGCCCTGGCGGCGCGCTGCAGCGCCCCGGTCGCGGCGTACGCCATGTACCGGCCCGTCGAAGACGACCTTGACATGCAGGCGGCGGCGATGAGCGCCGATGGAGGCACCATTCTGCGCGCGCATGCCAGCGCCGCGAGTGGGCAGGCATGGCAACTGGGCCAGGATCTCGCGGCGGAGCTGCTCCGGGCCGGGGCGAGGGAACTGATCGAGGTGCCGCAGGCGACGGCGGATAGCGAGAATGATGCGCAGTGACTGCTAAGGAAAACGACGTGACGCGAGGCTGGGTGGCGTTTATTGGTGTCGGCCCGGGCGACGAAGGCCTGGTGACGCTGCGAGCCGCCGAGCTGCTCGCGGCCGCGGACCTTGTCGTCGCCGGACCGGAACATCACGCTCTGGCCGGCAGGTTCCGGAACCCCGCCGCCGAAATGGTCGAGCCGGCTGACGCCAAGCAGCTCTATACGGCCGCGGCCGCGGGAAAGTTCGTCGTCCGGCTCTACCCCGGCGATCCGCTGCTGGCGGGCGCCGCCCAGGACGCCACCGCGATCGCGAAGGCCGGGCTCAGGTTCGAGATCGTGCCCGGGGTCCCCACGTGTACCGGCGTACCGGCCTATGCCGGCATCCCGCTCGCCACCGAGAAGACTTCGGAGATCCGGGTCATCCACGCCGCCGAGGCGAGCCGTGTCGCGTACAGCCCGGCCACGCTGGTCGTCCTCGGTGCGGACGCGGGACCGGCTGACCTGGCCAAGATGCTGATCGCGAACGGCTGGCCGGAAGCGACCAAGCTCGCGATCACCTGGGACGGCACGACGAGCGCCCAGCAGACGGTCACATCGACACTCGACCACATCGGGCCCGACCTCAAGGCGGCCGGCATCAGCCTGGCCAACACCCAAGGCCAGGCGGTGGCCGTGGTCGGCGAGACGGTGAGCAACCGCGACCAGTTGTCCTGGTTCGAGACCAAGCCGCTGTTCGGCTGGCGGGTGCTGGTGCCGCGCACCAAGGAACAGGCCGCGGGCGTATCGCAGCGGCTCCGGGAGTACGGCGCGGTTCCGGAAGAGGTCCCGACGATCGCGGTGGAGCCGCCGCGCACGCCGCAGCAGATGGAGCGCGCGGTCAAGGGCCTGGTCACCGGGCGGTACCAGTGGGTCGCCTTCACCTCGGCGAACGCGGTGCGCGCGGTGCGCGAGCGGTTCGAGGAGTACGGCCTGGACGCCCGGGCGTTCGCCGGCGTGAAGATCGCCGCGGTCGGCGAGCAGACGGCGAAGTCGCTCCTTGACTTCGGCATCAGGCCGGACCTCGTGCCGGAAAAGGAGCAGTCAGCCGAGGGCTTGGCCAAGGAGTGGCCGCCATATGACGATCTGCTCGATCCGATCAACCGGGTGCTCCTGCCGCGTGCGGATATCGCGACCGAGACGCTGCTGGCCCGGCTGACCGAACTCGGCTGGGAATGCGAGGACGTGACCGCCTACCGTACGGTACGCGCCGCGCCGCCGCCCGCCCCGATACGCGAGGCGATCAAGGGCGGCGGCTTCGATGCCGTGCTGTTCACCAGTTCGTCGACCGTGCGGAACCTGGTCGGTATCGCCGGCAAGCCGCACGCGGTCACGGTGATCGGCGTGATCGGGCCGCAGACCGCGAAGACCGCCGGGGAGTTCGGGCTGCGGGTGGACGTGACCGCGCCGAAGCCGTCGATGACCGCGCTGGTCGACGCGATGGCGGAGTACGGGGCGAGCCTGCGAGACGCGGCCGAAGCGGCCGGCGAGCCGCTGCGCCGCCCGAGCGAACGCCGTCGCGGCGGCCGCAGGAGGCGATAAATGACCCAGTTCCCGCAGGTCCGCCTCCGGAGGCTGCGCCGGACACCCGCCATCAGAAGGCTCGTCGCTGAGACCACGCTGCACCCGGCCGACTTCGTGCTTCCCGTCTTCGTCAAGGAAGGCATCGCCGAGCCCCAGCCGATCAGCTCGATGCCCGGCGTGGTCCAGCACACCAGGGACAGCCTGCGAAAGGCGGCGGCGGAAGCCGCGGCGGCCGGCGTGGGCGGCCTCATCGTGTTCGGCGTGCCCGCTGGGAAGGACGGCCGCGGCTCCCAGGCCGACGACCCGGACGGCATCTCCCAGCAGGCCATAGCCGACCTGCGCGCCGAGACCGGCGACGACCTGGTCGTCATGGCCGACCTGTGCCTGTGCGAGTACACCGACCACGGCCACTGTGGCGTCCTCGACGAGGAAGGTTACGTGGTCAACGACCAGACGCTCGAGCGGTACGCGTCGACCGCGATCGCCCAGGCGAGGGCGGGCGCGCACATGGTGGCGCCGAGCGGGATGATGGACGGCCAGGTGGGCGCGCTGCGCATCGCGCTGGACAGCGCCGGGTACGCCGACGTCGCCATCTGCGCGTACGCGGTCAAGTACGCGTCGGCGTTCTACGGGCCGTTCCGCGAGGCCGCCGAAGGCGCGCCGAAGTTCGGCGACCGCGGCAGCCACCAGCAGGACCCGCGCAACGCCGCCGAGTCGCTGCGCGAGGCCGTGCTGGATGTCGGCGAGGGCGCGGACATGGTGATGGTCAAGCCCGCCCTGGCGTACCTCGACATCATCCGCCGCGTCGCCGATACGGTGTCCGTTCCGGTGGCCGCGTACCAGGTCAGCGGCGAGTTCGCGATGGCCGAGGCGGCCGCGGCGAACGGCTGGCTCGACCGGGAACGAGTGATCATGGAAACGCTCACCGGGATCAGGCGCGCAGGCGCCGGGATCATCTTGACCTACTGGGCTACTGAAGCCGCCCGGATGATTTCTGCCACTACCTAACCCATTTTGAACGAACGGCCTTTGGTTTCTCCTCTACGATTGGTGATACGGGGCACGGGGAGAAGCAGTCATGTCGTTCCGTATTCTCAGTTTTTAATGGTTCTGAGGGGCTTGAACATATGGTCGATGTAGCGTGGCGTCGGGGTCGCGCGCGGGCGGCGGAGCGACAGCAGCCGCTGGGTATCGCGGCGGAGCGCTACGCCGCCATGGGCTGGCCCGTCTGCCAAGGAGCCCATCCGCGCGGGGCTGTGGAGCTGGGGCGGGCGTGTTCCTGCGACCGGGTGGGCTGTCCGGCGCCCGGGGCACACCCGATGTCGCCGGCCTGGCAGATGCAGGCGACGGTCGACATCAATGTGATCAGAGGCTGGTGGGAAACCCGGCCGGAGGCGAACATCATGCTCGCCACCGGCCGGGTTTTTGATGTGCTGGACGTTCCGGCGGTGGCGGGAACCGATGCGCTGGCCCGGATGAGCCAGGCCGGCGTCAAGAGCGGCCCGGTGGCCGCACTCGGCGGGGACCGGATGCTGTTCTTCGTGCTGACCCGCGGTTCGCCCGCCGAAGAGGACGAATGGTGGTCATGCGGGCTGGACGCCGAGCCGGAGAACGTGACGCCGGGACTGCGCTGGCACACCCGTGACAGTTACGTGATCGCGCCCCCGTCCCGGCTGGCTTCCGGAACCGGCTGCCGGTGGATGCGGGTCCCGGAGGAGCACCCGCTGCCGGACGCGCTGCGGCTGCTTGAGCACATCGTCGACGCGTGCGAGGCCGTTTAGTGCCGTCATCGCCATCCTCATCGTCATCGGAGGAACTGTTCGCTCGCGCCCAGGCGGTGACGCCGGGCGGGGTGAACTCCCCGGTGCGCGCGTTCGGTTCGGTGGGCGGTACGCCGCGGTTCATGGCGCGCGGGTCCGGACCGTACCTGTACGACGTGGACGGTAATTCGTATGTGGACCTGGTGTGCTCGTGGGGTCCGCTGATCCTGGGGCACGCGCATCCCGCGGTGATCGCGGCGGTGTCTTCGGCGCTGGTGGACGGCACGTCGTTCGGGGCGGCAACGCCCGGCGAAGTGGTGCTGGCGCAGGAGATGGTCCGTCGCGCGCCGGTCGAGCAGGTCCGGCTGGTCAACTCGGGCACCGAGGCCACGATGTCCGCGGTGCGTCTGGCGCGCGGCTTCACTGGCCGTCCGGTGGTGGTCAAGTTCGCAGGGTGCTATCACGGCCACGTGGACGCGCTGCTCGCCGCGGCCGGATCGGGGGTGGCGACATTCGGATTGCCGGACTCGCCCGGCGTCACCGGGGCGGCCGCCTCGGATACCGTGGTGCTGCCGTATAACGACGTTTCGGCGGTACGGGCGGTGTTCGATGCGCGGGGCCCGGAGATCGCGTGCGTGATCACGGAGGCCTGTCCGGCCAACATGGGGATCGTTCCTCCTCTGGCCGGGTTCAACTCGTTGCTGGCCTCGTTGTGCCGTTCGGCCGGGGCGTTGCTGATCATGGACGAGGTCCTGACCGGATTCCGGGTCACCGCCAGCGGCTGGTACGGGGTGGACGGCGTGGCCGGGGACCTGGTGACGTTCGGCAAAGTGATGGGCGGCGGGCTGCCGTGCGCCGCGTTCGGCGGGCGCTCCGATGTGATGTCCCGGCTGGCGCCGGCCGGTCCGGTGTACCAGGCCGGGACGCTGTCCGGCAATCCGCTGGCGGTCGCCGCCGGGCTGGCTACGTTGCGGGCGTGTACGCCAGACGTGTACGCGGCCGTGGACTCCGCCGCGAAGACCGTGTCGTCGCTGGTGTCCGCGGCGTTGACCACGGCTGGCGTCCCGTTCTGGCTGTCTTCGGCCGGGAACCTGTTCTCCGTCTTCCTGGGCCGGGTTGACCCCGTGCTGTCGTTCGACGACGCGAAGGGCCAGTCGCGCGACGCGTACGCCGCGTTCTTCCACGCGATGCTTTCCCGGGGCGTGTACTTGCCCCCGTCCGGCTTCGAAGCCTGGTTCCTCTCGGCTTCCCACGACGACGAGGCGCTATCGCGCATAGCAGACGCGCTGCCCGCCGCCGCCGCGACGGCCGCCGCCACCCTAAACGCCTCACCC
>JAFARZ010000234.1 GCA_019245115.1 Streptosporangiaceae bacterium
GCGTTCGTCGTAAACGAGACAGACGGCACCTGGGACACCGCCATCGAAGTCCCCGGCACCGCAGACCTCAACACGGGCGGCAATGCCGAGATCACCTCGTTGTCGTGCACCACCCCGGGCAACTGCAGCGCCGGCGGGGACTACCAAGACGCCTCCCACCTGCCCCAGGCGTTCGTCGTAAACGAGACAGACGGCACCTGGGACACCGCCATCGAAGTCCCCGGCACCGCAGACCTCAACACAGGCGGCAATGCCGAGATCACCTCGTTGTCGTGCACCACCCCGGGCAACTGCAGCGCCGGCGGCTCCTACGAAGGCGCCTCCGTCCAGCGACAGGCGTTCGTCGTGAGCGAGACGGACGGCAAGTGGGGCACGGCGATCGAGGTCCCCGGCAGCGCGGATCTCAACAAGAGCGGGAATGCCGAGATCCTCTCGGTGTCGTGCGGCTCGACGGGCAACTGCAGCGCAGGCGGGGATTATCAAGATGCCTCCTTCCTCGCCCAGGCGTTCGTCGTGAACGAGACGGACGGCAAGTGGGGCACCGCGATCGAGGTCCCCGGCACCGCGGACCTCAACAAGAGCGGGCTCGCGGAAATCACGTCGGTGTCGTGCAGGTCAGCGGGCAACTGTGCCGCCGGCGGGAAGTACCTGGATGCCTCCTTCCACAACCAGGCGTTCGTCGTAACCGAGACGGGCGGCACGTGGGGCACCGCGATCCAGGTTCCCGGGACCGCGGCCCGTAACCAGGGCGGGATCGCGCAGACCTTCTCGGTGTCGTGCACCACGGCGGGCACCTGCAGCGCCGGCGGAGAATACGAAGACGCCGCCGACCATTTCCAGGCGTTCATAGTCAGCGGGACCTGAACCCGGCTCCGTGACGTCCCCGGGCCGCGGCCCGGGGACGCGGTGGTCAGGCTGTCTCGGCGCTCGGTACCCGCATGTCGCTGGTGGCTTTTCCGCTGCTTGTCCTGGCCCTCACTGGCTCACCGGCGAAGGCCGGCCTGACCGGCTTCTTCGGGACACTTCCCTACCCGTTGCTTTACCTGTCGCGCCGTTCATGGCGCCCTCCGACACCGACGCTGCCGCGCTTCGCGCGGCGGACTCGCTGGCGGTACTTCCGAATGACCCCGCCACGGCCGCCGAGCAGATCCAGCGGCGACGGGAGGAGATCGGCTGCTCCTACTTCGTCTTCGGCGCCGACTTCGCCGACGTGCTCGCTCCCGTCGTCGCTGAGCTGGCCGGACATTAGGCCCGTGGTACCACCGCCGTTCAGTAAATTGAAATCTTTTGAACGAACGGACGGTGGTATCACGTCTTGGTAACCGGCTACCCGTTTGCGTCGAGTCTTCGTAAGATCTTGACGAGCCGCAACGCCGAGACAGAGGAGCCGACGATGCCGACCATGCCGGATAACCCGCTCAGCCGACGTGGCGTGCTGATGGGCGGTGCTGGCATCGCCGCGACCGGTCTGTGGCGGACCGCCGGCACGCATGCCCGTCCGGCAACACGGGCCGCGCTGACCCCGGAGCAGCTCGCCGGGCAGCGGGTCATCTTCTCCTACCCGGGGCTGACCCCGCCCGCCAGCCTGCTCCAGCAGATCACCGCCGGCCAGGCCGCCGGTGTCATCTTCTTCGGCGAGAACATCTCCAGCGAATCCCAGATCGCCTCGGTCATCGGCCAGCTGAACGCGGCGAACGCACAGAGCCCGGTGCGCGCGCCGCTGCTGCTGATGACGGACCAGGAGGGCGGCATCGTGCGCCGGCTTCCCGGGGCACCGGTGCTGTCGGAGAAGCAGGTGGGGGCTTCGCCGGACCCGGTCGCCCAGGCGAAGCTGGCCGGCACGGGCGCCGGGCAGAACCTGGCCGGGGTGGGCATGAACGTCAACCTGGCGCCGGTACTCGATGTCTTCCGGCAGGCCGGCAACTTCATCGACGAGTTCGGGCGCTCTTACAGCTCCGATCCGCGGATCGTGGCCGAATGCGGCAGGGCGATGGTCACGGCGCAGCAAGCCGTCGGGCCCGCGGCTACCGCCAAGCACTTCCCCGGCCTCGGCGCGGCGACCGCCTCGCAGAACACCGACCTGGGGCCGGTCACCCTTGACCTGTCCCTGTCCGACCTGCGCAGCATCGACGAGCGGCCGTACCATCAGGTGATCGCCGCGGGCGTCCGGCTGGTCATGTGCAGCTGGGCGGTGTACCCGGCGCTGGACGCTCGCCTGCCCGCCGGCTTGTCGCCCGCCATTGTCCAGGGTGAACTGCGCCGTCGGCTCGGCTTCCGCGGGGTGACGATCACCGACGCGCTCGAGGCGGGCGCGATCAGCGCGTTCGGCACCCCGGGGCAGACCGGCGTGCTCGCGGCAAAGGCCGGGATGGACGTGCTGCTGGCCTCGGCGCGGGACGTCACCGAGGGCCAGGCCGTGGTCACCGGCCTGGCGGACGCGCTGCGATCCGGCACGCTGGATGCCGGCTCGTTCCTGACCGCGGTGGAGCGGGTCACCGCCCTTCGCCTGCGCCTGTAGCGCTGGGGCGCTTACTGTCCGTCTCGGGGGGCCGTTCGGCGGTAGCGGGCGGCGCGGACCGCGCGCAACAGGTCGTCCAGCTCGTCGTCGGACATCGCCGCCAGTTCGGCGTCACCCGTGGTCTCGCCGGCAGGGGCGGAGTTCAGGTCGGCCGATACGATCCCGGCGAGTGCCGCGATCGTGGGTGCGGCGGCGATGCGGTGCATGGGCAGGGGCACGCCATAGGTGTCGGCGACCCAGGAGGCGAAACGGACCGCGGCCAGCGAGCCGCTGCCGAGACCGAACAGGTTGTCGTGCACGCCGATCGGCTCCGTCGTGCCGAGCAGGTCGGCCCAGATACCGGCGATGGCTGTCTCGACCGGGTTACGCGGGGGCACCCGGGTCACGGGTCCGGGCCATTCGGGTGCGGGCAGCGCGGCGCGGTCGACCTCGCCGTCGCGAGTCAGTGGCAGCGCCGGAAGCGTGACGAGCGTCGGCACCATGGGCTCGGGGAGGGCGGCCCGCAGGTGCGGCCGGATCACCGCGAGCAGTTCGGCCGCCGACCGCGCGGGTCCGTCCGGATCGGGCACGACATAGGCCACCAGCGCGCTCTCACCCTCTCGTGGCACGCCGGCCACCGCCGCGTCGCGGATCGCGTGGTGGGCCCGCAGCGCGGCCTCGACCTCGCCGCAGTCAACCCGGACACCGCGGATCGTGACCCGGCGATCGGTCCGGCCGGTCAGTTCGAGACCGCCGTCCTCGCGCCACCGTCCGACGTCGCCGGTGGCGTACATGCGAGCTTCCGGCTCGGCCGCCCAGGGATCGGGCCGGAACGCCGCCGACATGCGGTGGTGGCCGAGATAGCCGCGTGCCACGCCCACGCCGGCGATGTGCACCTCACCGACCACCCCGACGGGGGCCAGGGCCGACCGCTGGTCAAGGACGTAAATGCGGGTGTGGTCGATGGCCGGCCCGATCGCGGCCGGCCCCTCCCCCGGTGGCACCACACCAGCGGCCGACCACATCGTCGTTTCGGTGTGGCCGTAGAACTGCCAGAGCACCGCGTCCCGGGCGGTCAGCGAGGTGGCGAGATCCGGAGGCAGGCGGTCGCCGCCGCACAACCGCAGCCGTAGGCTCGCGGGCACGTCGCCGTCGCGGCACAGCAGCCGCCAGATGTGCGGTGCCGCGTGCAGGGCGGTCGCGGCGTTCCGCTCGATCAGCGCCCGCAACCGGCTGGCCTCCCTGGTGTCCTCGGCGGCCGCGATCACCAGGCTCGCACCGCACACCAGCGGCAGGAGCAGTTCCAGCAGGGCGATGTCGGACGCGGTCGTGGTGACGGCGGCAAAGCAATCATCAGGCCCCAGCCCGAGATCGCGGTGACCAACGGCGAGCACGTTCGCCAGCGCACGACGCGTGATGTCGACGCCCGTGGGTCCGGCCGGCCCGGAAACGAACACGGTGTACGCCAAGGCATCGGCCGGCACCGCGACGGGATCGAACGGTTCGGCCGCGGTGTTGAATTGGCCTGGGCCTTCGGCCGCGCTGTGTTCCAGCGTGATCACTACGAGATCGCCGCCGAGCGAGCCGGCCAGCCTGGCGTGGCGGTCGTCGGACACCATCAGCCGCAGGCCGGCCTCGCATGCCATGATCTCCAGCCGCTGCAGGGGACCGCCGGGTTCCAGCGGAACGATCGCACCGCCCGCCCACCACACCCCGATCAGCGCGGTCAGCATCCCGATGCCGCGGTCGGCGCACACGCCGACCCTGGTGCCGGGGCCGACCCCATGTTCGGTGAGCGTCCGGGCCAGCCGGGCGGCCCGGTCGCACACCTGCGGCATCGGCACCGTCGCGGCGCCGTCGGTGACCGTGGCGGTGGATTCCCGCAGCGACCGCAGGACGTCAAACGAGACCGGATACCGCACGCTACCTCCCGAGACGGACGGTGATCTCGGTGCCGGACCGCACCAGATAACTTGGTGTTCGCTATAACGAGTTCCTGCCCCGGAGCGAGCATGGGATAAAGATCACCTTGCAGCGGCAATACAATCAGCAGAAACTGTGGCACGCGTAAATCACTACATAGCGTTGGCCACAACAGCATGCCTTATCGTTCCTTTATCCGTCAAGGCAACAAAATACAACGAAATACAAAATAGTCTTTGCCCTCAGGTCAGCACCGTCAAGATGTGGACAGTGATCCGCGCCAGCCCCCAGAATGGGGCCTATGGAGGCGGGGACCTTCGATCTTGTTACGCATGACCACGCACAGCCGGCATCCCCGGCTGTGCACATGGAAGGCCGGGTCACACTCACCTACGGTGAGCTGGCCGGATTGACCGGCGAATTCGAGCAGGCGCTGCGGCATGACGAAAAAGCGCTGGTCCTGTGCGCGGGAGACCGCGATCTGCCCACAGTGACGGCCTACCTCGCCGCGCTGCGCATGGGCCACGCCGTCGCGTTCCTGCCCGCCTCGAATGAGATCCTCTCGGCCTACCAACCCGAGTTTGTCGTTCCCGCACCCGGCTCGGAGACCGGACTGGCCGATCTCGGCTACCGTCCGGCCGCAGAAACGGCCGCTGGGAAAATGATCTTCAAACGGGACAGCAGCCAGGCAGCCGGTGAAATTTACATGGACACGGCGTTGCTGCTGGCCACGTCGGGCTCGACCGGGAGCCCGAAGACGGTACGGCTGTCGTGTTCCGGGCTGGCCGGCAACACCGCCGCTATCATCAGCGCGCTAGGCATCACCGCGGCCGAACGCGCCCCGACCACGCTGCCGATCAGGCACGCCTACGGATTGTCGGTGCTGAACACCCACCTGCTGGCCGGCGCGAGCATCGTCCTCGGCGACCGGTCGCCGCTGTCATTGGCGACCTGGGACCACCTGATCCGTTCCGGTGCCACGTCATTCGCCGCGGTGCCGACAACCTACGCGGCGTTCGGCCCGGCGCACGCCAGCCTGCTGGGCCGCAGCAAGATCCGCACTATGACCCAGGCGGGCGCGCGGCTGGGCGATGAACTGACCATGCGGCTGGCCCAGATGATGGACCAGCGAGACGGCCGGTTCTTCGTGATGTACGGCCAGACCGAGGCGAGCTCCCGGATCGCCTGCCTGGACCCGGCCAACCTGCCGCGCCGCCTCGGATCGGTCGGCACCGCGGTACCGGGCGGCACCATCACGATCCGGCCAGCGCCGACCCACGCGCGAGCCGTGCCCGGGGAGGGCGCGGTCCACTACCGGGGCCCCGGCGTCATGCTCGGCTACGCGACCGGCCGGGCTGACCTGTGCCGCGGCGCCGAGGTGGACGTGCTGGACACCGGCGATCTCGGATACCTGCGCGACGGCTACCTGTACCTGACCGGCCGCACCAAGCGGATCGTCAAGGTACTCGGCGTCCGCACCAGCCTGGATGACCTGGAACGCATGGTGGAACGGCCGGGCCACCCCACCGCGGTGATCTGCGGGACCGATGACGTGGTGCACCTGGTCGGCGCGGGTGACGCGGCCGTGCATGAACAGCAGCGCCGGCAGCTGGCCGAGTCACTCGGGGTGCCCAGCAGGCATGTGGTGTTCCGGCACGTCGGCCATCTCCCCCGCACCCCCGGCGGGAAGGTCGACTACCGGAGGCTGGCGGCGATCATAAACTCACCTGGAGGCTCGGTCGATGGAGCGGACGAACTGGCGGCAACTGTGCGACCGGGGACCTGATCTCGTCCTCTGCCTGGACTTTCCCGGAGGGCGCGCGGTGGCGGGCTTCGCGGATCTGGCCGCCGCGGTGCCGGTCGAGGCCTGCTTCCTCCACATCGAAGGGGTCCGTGCCGGCCCGCTGGCGGCATCCGCCGATCGCTGGGCGGCCGAGCTCACCGCGGCAGGCCGCCCGGTACGGGCGGTGCTGGGATTCTGCGCCGGCGCCGCGATCGCCACCCGCCTGGCCGACGCGATCGCGGGCACCGCGGCCGCACCGCCGTCCACGGTCGTGCTGATCGACGCCGACGCCGTCACCGGTGACTCACTGGCCACCGGATTCACCGAGGCGCTGGAGTCCTCCGCCGGGCACCTGACCGCGGGCGAGCTGGCGGACGCCCGCGACCTGGCCGAGCAACTGGCCGAGTCCTACCCGGACGACCTGCCGCGGATCGCGGCGGCCCTGACCGACCGGTACGACCAGCTGATGCGCGCGGTCGCCGACCGGCTGCGCCTGCACGAGTTCATCCGCAAGGAACTCACCGACGGGTTCACCGCCTACCTGGATTACCTGCTGCTGGCGGCCGAAGGCGGATTCGACACACGCACCACCACTCCCCTGTTCCTGTGGTCACCCGGCCACGAGCCGCTGGTAGAGGGGGCGCGGAACATCACGTTCGAGACCGGCCACGCCGACCTGCTGCGCGACCCGCAGGTGCACAAGTTCGTCACCGACCTGCTGACAGGAGAGCATGCATGGTGACCCTGCCTGAGATATCCGAGGTGCTGTCCGCCCATCCGGGCGTCCGCCGCGCCGAGACCACGATCGTCCGCCACGACGGGCGGGACGTGGCCATCGCGGCCGCCGAGCTGAGCGAGTACGTGAGCGGGCCGATCCTGCGCAACCACGTGCGGCGAGAGCTGGGCGAGGACAGCGGACTGGCCGGCGTGCTGATCGTGGAGCACATGCCGATGGCGGACGGCGCGGTGGACGGTGAATGCCTCGCGTCGACCCTGGCCGAGGCCGTGGCCGAGGGCCGTTGCATCCTGTTCGAGGATCCGCGCGATGAAGTGGAACGTCGCGTGGCGGCGATCTGGTCGGCGCAGATGGACGTGCGGTCGGTCGGCGTGAACGACGACTTCCTGGAACTGGGCGGCGACTCGCTGTCGGTCCTGGGCATCATCGCCGCCATCGAGACGGAGTTCGGCCGGTCGCTGGACGTGTACGAGTTCATGAGCGCCGCCAGTGTCCGCCGGCTGGCAGAGATCTTGCGGTAACGATGATCCTCTCCGTGCGCCGGCGGATCGCCGACGTCGCCCGTGCCGCGCCGGACCGGACGGCGTTGGTCGGTTTCGACTCCCACCTGACCGAGCAGGTCCTGACCTGGCGGGAGTTCGCCGACCGGGTGGCGGACGCGGCCGGGGCACTGCGCGCGGTCGTGGACCCGGACACCCGGTCGTGTGTCGTCGTGCCGGCCGGCAACACCCTGCCCGCGGCCATCGGCATCGCGGCGGCGCTCGCGGCCGAGGTGCCGGTCTTCCCGATGAACCCGGCCACCCCGCCGGCCGAGCGGGACGCCCTGCTGGGCTTGCTGGGCCGACGGTTCGGGCACGGCTACCTGATGGACGACCAGCTCCGCCCGCAACGCATGGACCTGGCCGCCGGCACCGAGCCGCCGGCCGGCGCCGGCGCCGTGGCCGGAGGCCCAGGCCAATTCAGCGCCGTGGCCGGAGGCCCAGGCCAATTCGGCACCGTGGCGTACCTGCTGGCAACCGGCGCGAGCACGGGGATTCCGAAGATCTCCGCCCGACCGGGACCACTGCGGTACGACCCGGCCCGGACGCCGTCCCTGGTGATCAGGCAGACCGGCTGGCGCTCCGGGCAGCGGCAGCTCATCGTCGGGCCGCTGTACCATGCCGCCCCGTTCAGCGCGTTCCTCGACGCCTTGCTGGACAGCAACACCGTCGTGCTGCAATCGTTCTTCGCACCTCAGTGGACGGTCGAGCTGGTGCGCCGGTACGCCATCGAGTGGCTGCAGCTGACCCCGGCACACATGCGGGAGATCCTGCGACAGCCGGACCTGGACCCGGCGGGCTTCGCCAGTCTGCGGGCGATGCTGCACACCGCGGCGCGCTGCGACGCGGACACCAAGCGCGGCTGGATCGACCTGCTCGGTCCGGAACGGGTATACGAGCTGTACGGCGCGACCGAGGGGGTCGGCGTGACGCTGGTCCGCGGTGACGAGTGGCTGGCCCGGCCCGGCACGGTCGGCCGCGGCTTCCTCACCCAGATCCGCGTCCTCGACGAGGGCGGCAGCCCGGTCCCGGCTGGCACGACCGGCACCGTGTTCATGCGGACTCCGCAGCGGGTCGGCCGCTCCGACTACGTCAACGACCAGGCAATCCGCACCACCCCGGACGGATTCGCCACGGTCGGCGACCACGGCCGGCTGGACCGGGACGGCTATCTCTACCTCGAACCGCGCGACCACGAGACCATCAACGTGGGCGGCGAGAAGGTCGACCCGGACGAGGTCGAGGCGGCGCTGCGGGACCACCCCGCGGTCGCCGACGCGGTCGCCGTCGCCGTGCCGCACGGGACGCTCGGCTCGGTGGTCGGCGCGCATGTGGTGCTTAACCCGGGCGCGAACGTGCGAAGGGCCGAACTCGCCGCGCACTGCGGACGACGGCTGGCCGGCTACAAGATCCCGAAGCACTTCACCTTCATCGACCAAGTCCCCCGGTCGGCGGCCGGCAAGGTCCAACGCTGGCGGCTGGCCTCCCATCACGAGAACGGTGCGACCTCGCCATGAACCCTGCCCTCGACGACACGATCGATACTGGCTATCAGCCCCCCAGGGACCCAGTAGAGATCTGGCTGGCCCGGCAGTGGCAGGACATCCTCGGCTTCGCGGTCGGGATCCGGGAGAATTTCTTCGGCGTCGGCGGCAACTCCCTGGATGCGGCCAGGGTGATCGACGCCATCCTGGTGGAGTTCAGCGTCCAGCTCCCGCTGAACGTGCTGACCGAACACCCGACCGTGGAAGGCCTGGCCACCCTGCTGCGCGACCATGCCGAGCGGCTGTCCGGTCCGCTCGTCGCCATCCAGGACGGCGACGGCGCCCGTCCCCCGCTGTTCCTGGTCCACCCGGACAACGGGCAGGTCGGCCTGTACTGCCGGCTCGCCTACGCGCTGGGTGAGGAGTTCGCCGTGTCCGGCATCCAGGCGGCCGGCCTCTACTCCGACGCGGAACCCCGTCGCACGGTGCCGGCGATGGCCGACGCCTACGTTGAGGCGGTCCGGGCGGTACGTCCCACCGGTCCCTACCTGCTCGGCGGCTGTGCCATCGGCGCGGCGATCGCCTACGAGATGGCCGTCCGGCTCGACGACGTGCGGCTGGTGGCCGCGATCGACGCCGGACTGCTGGAACCACCGGACACCGTCACCGAGTCCTGGCTGGGTGAGCCGCCACGACAGCCGGACATGCCGCGGATTCTGGCGAGCTGGCAGGAGCGCGACCTGGTGCCGCGGGACGTGGCGCCCGAGTTCGCCGAGCGCTCGCTGCGCGTGTGGCGGGCCAACTGGGACGCCATGCGCGACTGGCAGCCATCGCCGTACACCGGTCCGCTCGACGTCTTCGGCCGGCCACCGACCACGGTCGTACCGACCACGGTCGTACCGACCACGGCCCTGCCGGCGACAGTCGTCCAGCGGACACAGGAGTGCGGCGCGGATGGGCACCTGGCCGACGCGCTCCGTGAGCTGATCGGCTAGGCGATGAGCACCGGTACCGACACTCGTCAGCGCCGTCGGCGCCGGGTGCGGCTGGCCCCGGTGCGGTCGGTCCCGGTCGAGTTCACCGGTGGCCGGGGCGGCGAGGGACCGCTCACCTTGGGCCAGCTCAACGTCTACGTATGGCTGAGCCAGATGCCCGACCACTTCTACGCCATCCTGTGCGTCGAACTCCCGGTGCCGGCGATGGTGTCGATCGGCGACGTGGCCGGGGCGGCCGCGGCGCTGATCGCCCGGCACGAGTCCCTGCGCACCAGCTACCTGCCCGGCGAGCAGCCCCGCCAGCGGGTCGCGGCGGCCGGGGTCCAGATGCTGGAGATCTGCTCGCTCGGCGAGGGACAGTGGGGACCGCAGGACCGGCCCGCCGCGGCCGAGGCGCTCATCCGGTGGCTGCGCGAATCCGGTCCGGCGCCGCGTCCGGTACGCCTGGCGGTGGCCATCGCGCCTGACGTGGGCGACCGGGTCATCGCATGCGCCGCCGGGTTCACGCACATGGCCGTGGACCACGGGTCAACCGAGATCCTCAAACGCGACTTCGCCGAACTCCTCGGCGACCCCGCGCGACGCCTGCCACGCCAGCCCAGCCAGGGCGCCCACCAGCCGCTGGACCAGGCCGAGCTGGAGGCGACGCCGATCGAGCGCGGCAGGGCCGAGGCGGCACTGGACCACCTGCGGGAGCAGTCGCGGCGGACCCCGCGCTGCCTGTACGTCCTGCCGGGCGCCCGGCCTGGCGGCGAGTCACTGGCCGTGGAACTGTCGTCGGAGGCCGCCGCGATGGCCGTGCGCCGGGTGGCGGCGCGTACCCGGACCAGCCGGTCCAGCGTCGTGCTCGCCGCCATCTGCGCCGTGATCGCCCGCCGCACCAGTTATCCGGAGCTGCTGTTCCCCCTGCTGACCAGCAACCGTTTCGAGCGCCATCTGGTGAACTACGTCGGCTCCCTGGCCCAGGACGCCATCCCCACCATCGAGATCGCTGGAAGGAGTTTCGACGAACTGGCCGGCCACACCTGGACCGCGGTGATGGAGGCGAACCGGCACGCCAGGTACAACGCGGCCGAACGGACCGCCATGGACGAACTGATCGAGCACGAACGAGGCCTGCGCCTCGACAACGACCCGTTGTTCAACAATCTCGTCCCCGAGTCGTGGTCCGGGCTCACCGCCGGCGTTGAGGTCCAGCCCGAGGAGATCGACGTCGCGCTCGCCCGTACCGGACTGCGGTGGCGTCCGATGCCAGCCATCGGAGCGCCGCTCCGGT
>JAFARZ010000235.1 GCA_019245115.1 Streptosporangiaceae bacterium
GGGGGGACCGGGCGGGCGCGGGGGGACCGGGCGGGCGCGGGGGGACCGGGCGGGCGCGGGGGACGGGGCGGGCGCGGGGGTCCGGGCGCGCGTGGCCGAGGCTGGCGGCTCGGAACACCGTCAGCGCCCGCCACAGCGGCCATGCGCTCGCCGTCACTCCAGGTCGCCGCCGTCGGCGCCGGCGCCGGACTTGGCGCGCCGGGCATCGACGTCGACGTACTCCTGGCCGGAAAGCTTCGCGATGGCCCGCATGATCTCGTCGGTCACGGTGCGGAGCACCTGGCGGTCCGTCTCCCGGCCCTGGTAGGAAGCGAAGTCCATTGGCTCGCCGAACCGGACGCCGGGCCGGATCCGGATGTCGGGCAGCAGCGTGCCGGGCGGCTGGAACTCGAAGGTGTTGATCATCGCGCACGGCACCACCGGCGCTCCTGATTCGATCGCGAGCCTGGCCACGCCGGTCTTGCCGCGGTACAGCCGGCCGTCCGGGCTGCGGGTGCCCTCGGGATATATACCCAGCACCCGGCCCTCGGCCAGCACGCGCAGTCCGGTGGCGAGCGCGCGTTCGCTGGCCGCCCCGCCCTCCCGGTCGATGGGAATCACCCCGACGCCGGTGAAGAAAGCCTTGCTGATCACGCCCTTCAGCCCGCGCCCCGTGACGTACTCCGCCTTGGCCAGGAAGATCACCTTCCGCGGCACGGGCAGCGGCCCGAAGAAGTGGTCGGAAAACGACAGGTGGTTGCTCGCCAGGATCACCGGGCCCTGCCGCGGCACGTTCTTGACGCCTTCCGACCAAGGCCGGAACACAATCCGCAGGATCGTGAACGTCAGCTTGAGAAGCCAGTAGAGCACGCCCACATAGTCGCATGCCGCGGGATGCGCCGCACTATGTGAGCGTGGGACGATGCGGTCATGGCTGAAGTTCTTCCAGGTGCGGAACCGTTCGAGCACGCGGGCGGCCCGGTCGGCGTGCTGCTCTGCCATGGCTTCACCGGGAGCCCGCAGACGCTCCGTCCGTGGGCGGAGTACCTGGCCGGACGGGGCCTGACCATCAGCCTTCCCCGGCTGCCCGGGCACGGCACGACCTGGCAGGACCTGGCCCGGACCCGCTGGACCGAGTGGTACGGGGAGGTGGATGCGGCACTGGGCTCGCTGGCCGCCCGGTGCGATCAGATCTTCGTCTTCGGTTTGTCGATGGGCGGCTGCCTGGCGCTGCGGCTGGCCGAAGTGCATGGCCGCGAGGTGAACGGGCGCCCGGTGCGCGGACTGGTACTGGTCAACCCGTCCCTGGCCCCCGACACCAAGCTGTTCCTGCTCGCCCCGGTACTCAAGCATGTGGTGCGTTCGCTGCCCGGGATCGCGAGCGACATCAAGAAACCGGGCGCGGCCGAGCTCGGCTACCGCCGGGTGCCGGTCAGGGCCGCGGCGGAACTGCCCGGGCTGTGGCGGATCACCGCGCGCCATCTCGGCGAGGTCACCCAGCCGGTCCTCGTCTACCGCAGCACGATCGATCACGTGGTGGGTCCGGCCAGCATGCCGGTGCTGCTGCGCGCGCTGCCGGAGAGTCAGGTCACGGTGCGGCCGCTGCCGGACAGCTACCACGTCGCTCCGCTCGACAACGACGCGCAGTCGATCTTCGAGGGCAGCGCCAAATTCATCGACGAATTCATCGAGGAGCAAGCGCGGTAGCGTAATTTGGCGGGGGGGGGGATAACGTGGATACATGGAGGTTCCCGCACCTCTTCCCGACATGGTGCACGCCTCACGGCGGCACCTGACGGAGCGCTATGCCACCGGCGTGGACCGCTTGCTGTGGGACACGGAGAAACGGCTGCTCCCCGACCTGGAAGCGATCGCGCTGGCCAACGCCGCCGCGTTGGCCGGGCAGGCCGAGGCGCTAGATATCGGCGCGGCGCTCATCCTGGTCCAGGCGGCGCGGCTGGACCTGGACCGCCTGGAGCACGAGACGTTCGAGGGTGCCTACACCATGGGCACCGGCGACGAGGCCATCGCCGCCGTGCTCGAACTTCCTGACGCGGCGGCCGCCGCGACGCGCAAACGGTGGCTTGACCGGCGGCACAGCGTGCCGCGAGCGGAGACAGAGCCGCTCGCGCAGCAGAAGATCGCACGGACGTCCTCCAGCTCAGCCGAGGCGGCGGCGCGCGCCCGGCAGCGGGCCGATCAGGCGGCGGCGCGGGCCGGGCAGGTCGCGAGACGACGGGAACAGCTCCGGCAGCCGGCACGCCCAGCTCGCCCGGCCGCCACCCGTGATCACGCCGAGACGGCGGCGGCGCATGCCAGCGAGAGCCGCATCCTGGCCGATGAGGCCACCGAGCGCGTGGCATTGGGTCTGCTGCGCGCCGCCGACGCGCTGGACCGGTGCGCCAAGGGAACCGAAGATCTCGCGGTCGCCCGGAACGACGACGCGCTACGGCGGAAGGCGGATGAATACCTGAACGCGGCGCTACGGTACCGGCGGATGGCGGCTCAGTATCGTGAGATCGGCCTCAGACGGTTGCCTGGTCGATAACCAGGATTATCCCGCTGATCATGCCCTCTTCGGTGCGCATCGGAGAGGCGGCCACCTGAAGCTCCACGGTCTTCCCGCGGCGGTTCACCGCGGTCATCTGATGGGACGACGTGCCGACGTCGGCCTGGCGCAGGACCCTCCGCAGCCATGGACCGAAGTCGGGCGTCGGCAGGCCGATGTCCAGGGCGAGGAACTCGCGTGATTCGGCTTCCTCGGGCCGTAGCCCCCACAGGTCTTGCGCTCCAGGGCTCCACACGCGAACGCGCAACTCGTCGGTCAGCACGATCACCGCACTGCCCAGGCTGCGCAGCACCGATCCGAGGAAGCCATTGGTCTGGTCCAGCTCCTCGGTGCGTCCGCGCAGCTCTTCGTTGATCACCTGGAGCTCGTCGTTGGTGGACTGGAGCTCCTCGTTCATCGTCTCAAGTTCCTCGTTGGTGGACTGGAGTTCCTCGTTCGTGGTCTCAAGTTCCTCGTTGGTGGACTGGAGCTCCTCGTTGGTCGTCTCCAGTTCCTCGTTAAGGGACTGGAGCTCCTCATAGGCGCGTTCCAGTTCGGTGTTCGCATACGCCAGCTCGTCCCTGACCCGGCGGTAGCGGGTCACGTCGACAAAGCTGACCCCGACCCCGATCAGGTCGCCGGGCGCGCCGAACAGCGGCACGATCGAGATGTCGTAGTAGTTAAGCTCCGTCCCGCCGGCTCGCTGCCATTCCACGTCGTGCAGCTCGATTGGCCGCAACTCGGTCCGGACCTGTTCGATCCGGGATCTCAGCTCGGCGGGCCGGTAGGACACCTCAAGATCGGAGAACGGGCGGCCCAGGTCACGGGGACGCAGGTTGAACAGCGACTCGGCCGCCGCGTTGGCCACCCGCAGCTTGTCCGCGAGGTCGACGGCAAGCTGGACCACCGGCCCGGACGACAGCGCCGCCGCCTCCAGGCGACCACCGGACGGCTCCCGGCTGATCGCCTCCGTCCACCCGCTGATCTGACCCGGTTCCATTATCGCGGGCGACGCCTTACGGAACAGCCGCTTACGCAGGTCAACCGGCTGGAAACGGTCGGAGTGGTTGAGCAGCATCTCGGCCTTGCCGAGGAACAGGTAACCCGGGTATGAAAGCGCAAAATGGAACCTCCGCACGATGTTAGCCTGCGTCTCCGCATTGAAATACATCAGCGTATTCCTGGCCAGCAGCAGGTCCACCCGGGAGATCGGCGCGTCCCTGGTCAGGTCGTTCCGGCCGAAGATCACCTGACGGCGCAGGTCACGGCGGAACGCGCGCCTGGCGCCCGCGGGCTCGAAATAGGTATCGCGGAGCTTGTCGGGCACATCGGCCAGCGTGCGCGGCTCATAGGCGCCGGTGCGGGCGATCTGCAGCGCGTCCTCATCCAGGTCGGTGGCGTAAATCTTGACCCGCTCGCGGAACTGGTCGGGACCGATGGCCTCGGCCAGCGCGATGGCGACCGTATACGCCTCCTCACCGGTGGCGCAGCCCGCGCTCCACACCCGGATCGGGGTCTTCGCTCCCTTCGCGGACAGCAGTTCCGGCAGCACCTTCTCGCGCAGCGTCTGCCAGGCCAGCGGATCACGGAAGAAGCCGGTCACGTTGATCAGCATGCTGTCGAACAGCAGGCTGAACTCATCCGGCTGTAGCTCCAGGTAATCCCGGTACTCGGCGAAGTTCGCGACGTCGACCAGCGTCATCCGGCGGCGGACTCGCCGCTGGAGTGTTGAGCGCTTGTAGCCCGTGAAGTCGAAGCCGCGAGACTCCTTCATCATCAGGAGGAGTTCGTCGAACTCGCGCTCGGTGCCGATGTCGGGTGACGTCACAAGCTGGAGCGTACCCCCCTAGCTACTCGCCGACGACAGGTTCCGGGTCGGTCACGGCGATCTCGATCACGACCTTCCGGATGGCGTCCGCCGACGTGGCCGCCTCCTCGGCCGCGGCCGCGAAGCGGGCCGCGGATATCATGTGCCCGCGGCGCAGTGCCGCCTCGGACAGCTCCTGGGTGAGCCTGACGCGTTCCTCCAGGCTCCGGACCGCCAGCCACAACGCCCGTTCTACATTGGCGCCCTGTTCCTCGTACAGGCTCTGCGGCGACCACCGATGGCCGACCAGACAATTGAAGCTCGACACGTGTTCCTCCCCAGCCTGGTACAGAGGGCCGCCGCAGTCCGGGCAGGTGAGGCCGCTATAGGCGTGCGTATCCGGGTTGGTACGGGGCCCGCCAGAGAGCAGGCCGGCGACTTCGCTACGCAGGTCGAGAGGCGGCTCGGCCTGGTTTACGTCGACTGGCTGCGTGGCCAGCCGGCTGATCGCCGTGGCGAGATGACGGGCCCGGACCACGATCGCATCTTGCGTGGTGGCCAGCGCGGCCTTCGGCATGCCGACGTAGGAAGCCTCGGCCGGGTCCTGGACCAGCACCGCGCCGCCCTGCCGCTCCACGGTGGCGCTGCCCAGCGCCGCGTCGTCGAGCGAGCCGCTGAGCACCACGGCGGTCGTGCGCGGACCGCCGAACAGCGCCGCGCTCCGGAACAGGGGATCGGCGGCGGGGCGCAGGCCGTTCTGCCGCGGCCCATGCGACAGCCGGGTCCGGCCGTCGTCAATGAGCATGTGCCGATCGGGCGGCGCGACATAAACCCGGCCGTGCCGGAGCGGCTCCCCATCCCGGGCCGACTCGGCCGACAATGGCCCGGCCCGGTCCAGGATGTGCGGCAGCGCCCGGCCGCCAGTGGCGGACATGTGCAGCACGATGTGAACCGACGCGGGCAGGTCAGCCGGGAGTCCTCCCAGCACAGTACGTAGCGGCTCGAGTCCGCCGGCTGAGGCGGCCACGACGACAATATCCCGGCCGGGGATTGTGGCCATAGATCTGCTCTGCCCGCCTGACAACTGGCTACACCTATTCGGGGTCTTCCTGGTCCTTCAGCCGACGATCCGCGATCGACATCTCGCGGTGCTCACGCGCCCGGCGCTGGTGCTCCGCGATATCGCCGAAGCCGCCGGAGGCCAGTTCCTCGTGACGAGCGGCCGCCGCATCGTGGGCTTCGGCGGACCGCAGATAGGCCAGGTCCGCGCGGGCGTGGGCTTCCTGTGCCCGCGTCCTGGCCAGCTCGGCCCGGCGGTGCGCGAGTTCCACCTGCTCGGCGGACGAGCCCTTCAACAGATCCGCACCGGCCAGCTCGCGGTTGCGATCGGCCAGTTCGACCGCGCGCTCGCGGAGCTCCGCGATGCGATCGCGGGTCTTCGCCAGTTCGTCGTCACGCGAGCCCATGGTTACATTAACCTCCTGGTGCTGGTCCGCAGGCAAGCTAAGGTGGGGGTAAGAGGCTCTGACTTCGCATGACGGTGGGGACGTGCCGGACTGGGATAGTACTGAACGCAGGGACAGCGACGAGGACGCGGCTTGGCGCGACCTGGTCGCCAGATTCGACGCGCCCGAAGCCGCCGACCAGCCCTCGCCGTGGCCGGAGCTGGAGAACACGGCAGCGGCGAATGCGGCAGATGCTGATATAGCCGATTCCCCACCGGCAAGCCCGGTCCGGACCGGAACGTCGACGACCTCCGAGGGTGCCGCGGCGAGTGCGGGGACCTGGCGTGTCGCACCCACGCCACCCGCGGATCCCGACGACGAGCACTTCGTCCCGCCGCCCCCGCCACCGCTGCCCAAACTGGAGCCACTCACCAAGGCCGCGTGGCTGGGGCTGTTCGGCGGCCCCGCCTACCTCCTGGTGGCCACCGCGGCCGGCTGGTCCATACCCGGCATCGCCGTGTTCTGCGCGATCGCGGCATTTGTCGGCGGCGTCGCGCTGCTCGTAATCCGCCTGAACGACTCCGATCCGCGCTCACCCGGCGGCGACGACGACGGCGCCGTCGTCTGAGAGCGTAGATCCTTGGCGCCGCGCGAGGTCGGCGGCGCCCACCAGGCCGGCGTCGGGGCCCAGCTGCGCGGCCCTGATCTCGGCGAACGGACGGTGACCGCGGCCGGTCAGTGCCCGCTCGAACGCGGCTCGTGCCGGATCAAGCAGCAGGTCACCAGCCTCGGATACGCCGCCACCGATGACGAAGCACGCCGGGTCGAGGATCGCGGCCAGGTCGGCCAGCCCCTGTCCGAGCCAGCCGCCGATGGTCTGGAAGCAGCGCAGCGCGGCCGGATCGCCTTCGGTCGCCGCGCGCGTGATCTCCGGCCCCGAGATGCCGTCCGGCATCCCGCCGCCGAGCTGAAGCAACCGGATCGCCCCTTCCGGCGTCCGACGCGCGAACTCCCGCGCCTCGGCGACCAGGGCATTGCCGCTACAGTACTGCTCCCAGCAGCCGCGATTGCCGCAGCCGCACAGCCGCCCGTCCGGCACCACGCGGAAGTGGCCCGGCTCACCGGCGATCCCCCACCGTCCGCGGTAGACCTCGCCGTTGATGATGACGCCCGCACCGATTCCGGTGCCGACCGCCACCAGCATGACGTCGGAAAAGCCGCGCGCCGCGCCGAACCGGGCTTCCGCCCAGGCGGACGCGTTCGCGTCGTTGTCCACCATCACCGCGCGGCCGATGCGCTCCTCGACCCGCTGCTTCAGTGGTTCGTCCCGCCACGCGAGGTTGGGCGCGAACAGCATCCTCGATCGCGCCGCGTCCACGAAGCCGGCCGCCCCCAAGCCGATGGCGGCGACGTCGTGGTCGGCGAGCAACTCGGTCACCACACCCGCGATGGCGTCCTCGGTGCGCGCCGGGCTGGCGGCCGGCGTGGAACGCTTGAGCTTGGCGATGATCCGGCCGCCGGTGTCGACGACTCCTGCCGCGACCTTGGTACCGCCGATGTCGACACCAATGGCCAGTGTCATTTGTTGTCTGTGCTGCTTTCCTGGCTGGCCTGGTCCGCCCCAGAGCGGGGGGGTCCGGGGGGTCGTCCCCCCGGGTCAGCAGAGCGCGGGTGGCTGGTGGCGCCGTTGGCGGGTGCGGGTGCTGGAGGTCGAGCCCCAGACCGTTCGTTGGAAAGGTTCTGGGTTTTCATGATCTGGTCGACGGCGGAGAAGGCGTCCTGCGCCAGGGCCGTCAGTAGCCCGCCAGCGTCGGCGATCTTGGCACCAATGCCCGGACCGGACTCGCGTAGCCTGCGGGCGGCCTGGCAGACCGGGCACCACTGGCACTCGGGCGGCTCGTCTGGCGGCGGCTCCGTGGTCGCCGTGTCCCAGACGTCACCGCTGTTCTTGCCGTTGCGCTTCTGCTGACCCATCGTGCGCCGGACGTTGTCCGCCACCTGATTGGCCATGCTGCGCGCTCCAGCGCGCATCAGCCAGCGCTGGAAGTCAGCCATCGGGTCGCTGGCCGGCTTTGCCTGCCTGCCCTGAGACTGCCTCCCCGCAGACTGGCTACCTGAAGACTGGCTGCCCTGAGACTGGCTGCTTTGAGACTGGTTAGCCCGGGACTGGTTACCGTCAGATGGGCCAGGCCGCTGGCCAGACGGCCGGTCCTCGGACTGGTGATCGTCAGCAGATTCGGACACCTGGCGCCTCCCTTCATCGATCGTACCCGCTACCACTGCAGGACATGGGGTGCGCCCGTTGCCCGGAAATGTCCTACGTTGAGGCATTCCGTGATACCGATCCTAGTGCGCCGGACCAGTGGTTGGTGCACGTGCCCGAACAGTGCGTACCTCGGCTGGGTCCGCTTAATCACCTCCAGCAGCGCCGCACTGCCCCGCTCCAGGCGCCTGGCCACGGTGTCATACAGGAGTTCGGGAACGGCGGGCGGGATGTGCGTGCACAGGACGTCCACCGCACCGACCGCCTCCAGCTTGGCGCGGAATTCCTCCTCGCTCATCTCGTTCGGCGTCCGGTACACCGAATGCAGCCCGCCGCCGACGAAGCCGAACGTCCACCCGTCCAGCTCCGTGACGCCGCCATCCAGCACCGTGTGCCCCGGCTTTAGGTGCTCGCCCCACATCCGCGGAACATCCACGTTGCCGTAGGTCAGGTACGCGGGCTCGGGAAGGGCATCGAACAGCTCCGCGTACTGTTCCTTGATAGCATTTTCGAATATAGTAGCAGGGTTACCCTGTCGTGCAAACAGGCGCGCGGAAAGAGCATGGGCCTCGTCGAACCGCTTCGCGGTGCGCAGATCGATGTACTCGCGGGCCTGGTCCGGACCAAACAGATCGGCAAAGATGCCACGGCTGTGATCGGCATAGTCTAGGAACAGCAGCAGGTCGCCCAGGCAGATCAGGGCGTCGGCGCCGTCGGCCGCGACGGCCAGTGCGTCCGCCCGGCCGTGTACGTCGCTCACCACGTGAACACGCATGTATTCACGGTAAGGAGCCTGCGGCAGTTTGACGACATGACGCCCGGCGAGATCTAAGATACTCACCAGTAGCGTGACGAGGAGGTGCCGTGCGCGAATTCAGCCTTCCGGCCCTGGCTGAGATCCCGGCGGATGCGAGCCTGGCCGACGTGGTGTTCCGGCGGGCGACCGAACAGCCACGGGCGGTGGTGCTGCGGCGCATGGCCGGCAATGCCTGGGCCGACGTCACCGCCACCACGTTCCGGGACGAGGTCGTCGCGTTGGCCAAGGGCCTCGTCGCGGCCGGCGTCGAACCCGGTGACCGGGTCGCCCTGATGTCCCACACGCGGTATGAGTGGACCTTGATCGACTACGCGATCTGGGCCGCGGGCGCGGTATCGGTGCCGGTGTACGAGACGTCGTCCGCCGAGCAGGCCGAGTGGATACTGTCCGACTCCGGGGCGAAGGCGTGCTTCGCCGAGAACGCCGAGTTCGAGGGCATGATCGACGGCTTCCGCGACCGGGTGCCGGCGCTGAAGCAGCTATGGCGGATAGACCCCGGCCTGGACGAGATCATCGCCGCGGGCGCGGACCTGGGCGACGACGCCATCACCGCACGGGTATCGGCGGTGAAGGCGGCCGACGTCGCCACCCTCATCTACACCTCCGGCACCACCGGCCGGCCAAAGGGCTGCGAGCTCACCCACGACAACCTGCTCGCCGACGTCCGTAACGCGTTCATGGGACCGCTGGCCCAGGTCACCACCATCCAGGGCGCCAGCACGCTGCTGTTCCTGCCGCTGGCGCACGTGTTCGCCCGGATCATCGAGGTGGGCTGTATCGAGGGCGGCGTGGTGCTCGGACACTGCCCGTCGCTGACCGAGATCCTGCCGTTCCTGGCGACGTTCCGGCCCACGTTCATCCTCGCCGTGCCGAGGGTGTTCGAGAAGGTGTTCAACGGCGTCGAGCAGCGCGCCATCAGCGAAGGCAAGGGCGCGATCTTCGGGCGCGCGGCGCGGGTGGCGATCGGCTACAGCCGGGCGATGGACTCCGAGGCATGGGGTCCTGGATTCGGCTTGCGGCTGCAGCATGCGCTGTTCGACCGGCTGGTCTACCGCAAGCTACGGGCCGCGATGGGCGGCCAGACGCGGTACGCGGTATCCGGTGGCGCCGCGCTCAGCGAGCGGCTGTGCCACTTCTTCCGCGGCGTGGGAATCACGATCCTGGAAGGGTACGGGCTCACCGAGACGACCGCGGCGGCGACCGTCAACCGGCCGGACCGGGTCAAGATCGGTACCGTCGGCCAGCCGCTGCCCGGCGTGGCCATCCGGATCGACGAGGACGGCGAGATCCTGATCCGCGGCATCAACGTCTTCCCCGGCTACTGGGGTAACAAGGCGGCGACCGATGAGGCGTTCGCGGAGGGCGGCTGGTTCCGTACCGGCGACATCGGCGAACTGGACGATCAGGGCTTCCTGACCATAACCGGCCGGAAGAAGGAGATGATCGTCACCGCCGGCGGTAAGAACGTGGCGCCCGCGGTGCTGGAGGACCGGCTGCGCAGCCACGCCCTGATCAGCCAGTGTATGGTCGTCGGCGACGGGCGGCCGTATGTGGCGGCGCTGATCACGGTGGACGAAGAGGCGTTCGGGCTGTGGCGGGAACGGAGCGGCAAGCCCGCCGGGGCGTCGATCGCGTCGCTGCGTGACGACCCCGATCTGGTCGCGGCCATCCAGGGCGCGGTGGACGACGCGAACAAGGCGGTGTCACGCGCGGAGTCCATCAGGCGGTTCGGGATCCTCGATGTCGACTTCACTCAGGAGAAGGGCCAGCTCAGCGCCAAGCTCGGTCTGCGCAGGGCGGTGCTGATGAAGGACTTCGCCGCTGACGTGGAGGCCCTTTACTCCTGAGTGCTTAGTGAACGAGCTGGCCGCGGGCTCGGCGGGCGGCCGACGGCTCGTGCGTCAACAGACCTGAGGTCCGGTACAGGAATTCCGCGTAGGTGCCGGGTGCCTTGGCATGATCGGGAGCCACGCGGTCCGGCGCGCTGATCAGCGTGGCGACCCGGCGCTGGGCGTAATTCATGTCCGAAATAGTGCGGGCGACCCTCCGTAGCAGCCTGGTGATCATGGTCAGGCCTTCCTGAGCAGCCGACGCCGGGCGTGGTGGACGTGCTGGTCGTGCAGGTCGTGCTGGGCGTGCCGGGCCTCGCGGACGGAGGCGGCCCGCTCGCGGGCGTCCCTGATGCGCTCGGCTGCTATGGCCTGAGAAAGATACGGGTGCATCGGTTTTCCTCCTCGATGTGCCGGCCCTTCGTCTGGCCGGTCACTATTGAGCTTCGCGGTAAGACCCCCCATACCGCATCGGAGGAATTCCTTATCTTGGCTGCTTACGGACGCCTTAGGCGCTTCCGGACGTGCTTAGGACGTGCTTAGGACGTGCTTAGCCGCCGAGGATCGACGTAAGCCGGGCGGCGGCCAGGTCCCAGCGCCACTCCCGGTCGACCCAGGCGAGCCCCTTCTCCCCCATGGCCCTGGCCTTGGCGGGATCTTTGAGCAGCTCGGTGATCCTGCTTGCGGTCGCCGCCACGTCCCCGCCCCGGACCACGTAGCCGGTCTCCCCGTCGAGGATGGCGTCGGGAGCGCCGCCGGAGTCACCGCCGATCACCGGCAGGCCGGTCGCGGACGCCTCCAGGTAGACGATGCCCAGGCCTTCGACGTCCAGCCCGCCGCGCCGGGTCCGGCACGGCATGGCGAACACATCGCCGGCGTCGTAGTAGGCGGGGAGTTCCGCGCCCGGCAACGGGCCGGTGAAGACCACGTGCGCGCTGACTCCGAGCTGGCGGGCCATGCGCTCGAGGCTGTTCCGGTACGGGCCGCTGCCAACCAGCAACAGCGTCGCTCCGGGGACTTCGGTGAGCACCTTCGGCCAGGCCTTGATCAGCGTGTCCTGGCCCTTGCGCGGCACCATGCGGGAAACGCACACCACGACCGGGTTGTCCGCCAGCCTCAGCCGCTGCCTTATCGCGGCGCCGCCCGCTCCGGGGTGAAACTCCCGGACATCCACGCCAGGCGCCAGCCGCACCATGCGCGCGGCGGCGTCAGGGTCCAGCACACGGGCGAGCTTGGCCCGGAAGTACTCGCCCAGGTAGGTCATCGTGTCGACTTCGTTCCCGATCCGGCGCAGCAGGGTGCGGGCGCCGGGCAACGCGGCCCACCCCGCCTCGTGGCCGTGGGTTAGGGCGACCGCCTTCGTCACCCCGGCCTTGCGCAGCGTTGGCGTAATGAGACCCAGCGGTGCGGCGGCGCCGAACAGCACCACCTCGATGCCCTGCTCACGTACGATCCGTGCGGCACGCCCGGCCACGGTGGGGACCGGCAGCATCAGGGATGTGGGATGCCGGACGACCGGGAACGGCTGCGCCGCGTCGAATTCGGCCGCGCCCTGCCACTTGGGGGCGTAGACGGTGACCGTGCCATGGGCAAGGCGGGTGGCCAGGGCGTGCACGAACGCCTGGATGCCGCCCTGGCGAGGCGGGAAGTCGTTGGTGACGATCAGCGTCCGGCGCACCGGACGAGTTTAGCCGTGCTCTCCTCCCCCGCTAGCGATCTGACGCCACCATCCATCCGGCGATCTGGGTTCGCGAGTTGAAGCCGAGCTTGTTCATGATGCTGCGGACGTGGCTTTCGACGGTGCGCTGGGAGATGAACAGCCGCGCGCCGATCTCCTTGTTGCTCAGGCCGTCGGCCACCAGGCGCGCGACATCGGTTTCGCGCTGCCCGAGAACTCCGGCGCTCGCGTGAGCTGAGGATGCGGCTGAGCCCGCGGTCGCGTCTGCCGGAGGGGCGGCTTCACCGAGCGCGAGCCTCGCCGCGGCATCTCGGCTGAGCCGCTGTCCAGCCTTGAATTCGGTGTCGAATTTCGCTGGGCCGAGCGCCGTCCGCACCGATGCCGTGGCCTGCGCCAGCGCCGGAGCCATTCCCGCGTTGAGGGTGGCTCCCGCTTCGGCGCGGAGGTTTTCCATGGTCCCGAACAGCTGCGCGGCCAGCCGCGGCTCGCGCGCCATTGCCGCGCAGCAGCCCAGCCCGCCGATCAAGTGGCACTGTGCCACCCGGTCGTCCAGCTGGCGGGCGATCCGCAGGCCCTCGGCGAGCCGCTGTCCGGCCTCGGGAAGGTCTCCGGACATCAGCGCGGCGAAGCCCTGGTTCAACATCATCATGCCGAGGCTGTACAGGTCGCCGGCCTCGCGGCTGAGCCCGGCGCCGAGGACGGCCGCGGATCTGACGGCGCCGAGATCGCCGTCGAGGAGGCCGTTGAGCGCCTGGGCCTGGTGGATCATGAGCGTGGTGCCCAGGTCGTCCAGGCCGTCGGCGATGCCCCGGGCCTCATCGAGCAGCCGCCTCGAGGACGCGCTGTCACCGGCCATCCTGGCCGCGATCGACGCCATGGCGAGCGATTGCGACAGCGCATCTCGCTGTCCGGTCGCCCGGGCCGCCGTCACTCCGCGTTCGAGAGCGGGCCTGGCTGCCGCCGGATCGTTCTGTAGCACGGCGAGGAAGCCACGGACGAAGTATGTCCATGGGGGCGCGGCGGGTTCGGCCGCCTCAGGGAGCAACTTGTCGAGCCACCGCACGCCTTCAGCCGTCGCGCGAGTGATCCAGTAGTAGATCAGGCTGCTGGCGAGGGCGATGCCGCGCTGCGAGTCCCCGTGGTCCGCGCACCGCCGGAGGACGGCCCGGATGTTGTCGATCTCCAGCTCCATCCATGCCAGCCACTCGAGCAGCCGGTACCGTCCCTCCATAGCGAAGCGCGCACACCGCGACAGGTAGTAGTCGGCGCAGCGCAGTTCGACCACGTCCTCGGCCGCCTCCCGCAGCCTGAGACGCGCGTATTCCCGCATCGTCTCGTGCAGCCGGTAGCAAGCGGTACGAGGGGTGTCCTGCTTGGTCACCAGCGATTTGTCGATCAGCGACGACAGCAGGTCCAGCGCCCGCGCCGCCGGCACATCGCCGTCGCAGCACACCGGCTCGACGTCGTCCAGCGTGAACCGGCCCGCGAACACGCACAGCCGCCTCAGCAGCGTCCGCTCGGCCGACGTCAGCAGGTCGTAGCTCCATTCAATGGTGGTGCGCAGCGTCTGGTGGCGTGGCAGCGCGGCGCGGCTTCCGCCGGTGAGCAGGCCGAACCGGTCGCTCAGGCGGTCACGGATCTGCTCGGGCCCCAGCGCGCGCGTCCGGACCGCCGCCAGCTCGATGGCCAGCGGCAGCCCGTCCAGGCGGCGGCACAGGTCGACCACCGCCGCCTGGTTGGCGGCGGTCAGTTCGAAGTTTCCCGATGCCGCCGCCGCCCGTTCGATGAAGAGCATGACGGCCTCGTTCTGGCGCAGCTGGGCGAGCGTCTCGGCGGCGCTGAATTTGCCTGGGCCTCCGGCCGCGGCGCTGAATTGGCCTGGGCCTCCGGCCGCGGCACCGGCCGCGGCGGGCAGCTCGAGCGGCGGAACGGGGAGCACGTGCTCCCCCGTCACCGAGAGCGGCTCGCGGCTGGTCGCGATCACGCGGACTCCCGGCGCCGCCCTGATCAGCTCACTGACGAGCACAGCGGCCGCTTCGAGCAGGTGCTCGCAGTTGTCGAGTACCAGCAGTAGCTCCTTGTCCTTGAGGTACGAACGCAGCAGGACCAGCGGATCGGTCCCGGCCTGATCGCGGAGGTCGAGGGCGGCCATGACGGCGTTGCCGACTAGCGCCGGATCCTGGAGTTCGGCGAGATCGACCATCCAGGCGCCGGCCGGGAAGCCGCGTCCGAGGTCGGTCGCGATGCGGATCGCAAGGCGGGTCTTACCAACGCCGCCCGGCCCGACCAGGCTGACCAGGCGTGCGGCCGCCAGCTTCTTCCTGGCTTCGGTCAGTTCGTGGCGGCGGCCGATGAAACTCGTCACCTCGGCGGGCAGACTGCCCGGCCGGTTGGCGGATCTGGGCACGGACCGAACGTACTACGCCGGTGATGCCGCCCGCTCAGTACCGGCTCAGTGGTTCCACTGATGGCGGCGCGCCGCGTGCTTCCTAGGCTCCTGAGCATGGTCGCGAGATATCCGGTCCAACGGGTCGAAGTCAGTTTTGCTGGCACGCCACCGGTGCGGCAGATCGAGCGGGCGTCCGGTGTCAGCGAGGTATACGCCGACGGTCCGATCGTTCGCTGTCTGGTCACCGGCAGCTTCCAGCCATTTCTCGAGGCGCTGCGCGGTCACGAGGTCCTCACCCTGCAGTCGACGCCAGCGTCATCAACCCCAGTTAAGGAAAGTCATTGATGGATCTCATCACGGACACCTCGCCGCGCCAGCTGGCCAGGACAGCCGGCGCCCTGTACCTGATCAACATCATCCTCGGCGCCTTCGCCCTCGGCGTGGTTCCCGCCATATTGACCGTGCCCGATATGGCAACCACGGCCCACAACATCCAGACCCACGAGCTGCTGTACCGGCTCGGCCTGGCAGCGCACGTCGTGGTCATCTTGACCAATATCCCGATGGCGGTCATCTTCTATGACCTGCTCAAAGTGGTGAACCGAAGGCTTGCGCTGCTGGATGTGCTTTTCAGCGTGGTCGCGACCTCCGTTGAGGCCGCTGGCATTCTCAACGACGCCACACCGTCGGTCCTCCTGGGTAGCAGTCACTATACGAACGCCCTTCCGCCGGCGCAGCTGCACGCGCTGGCGTACCTGCCCGGCGAGCTGTCGACGTTCGACTACAGCCTCTATGGGGTGCTCTACGGCTTCGACTTCATCTGCGTCGCCTACCTGGTGTACAAGTCGACGTTCCTGCCCAGGGCCATCGGCGTCCTGCTGGCGATCGACGCCCTGAACTACCTGATTTCCGGCTTCACGGGCTATCTCGCACCAGGGGTTGCCGCCCATCTGGTTCCCTGGAACGGGCTGCCGACGATTCTCGCTGAAGGATCGCTCTGCCTGTGGCTCCTGGTGACCGGCGTGGACGTCGAGCGGTGGAAAGAACAGGCGAGTGCGGCAATCCGGATGCGCTCCACCCAGCTGGCGGAGCTGTCATGAAAGGACCGCCAGGGAGAGCTGACTCAGGTGCTCGGGAGCGGCGATCACGGTGTATTCGGTGATCTTGTCGCCTTCGACGGTGAAAGTGAGGGCGAGCCACAGTCGGCCGCCCGGCGCAACGATCAGTCCCACCGTCCCGTTGACCAGCGCCAGTTCGGCGAGCCGCGACCTGGCGGCAAACAGCACCGTGCCTTCCGCCACGGCACGTGCGCCACGGACGACGGCGGGCGTGCCCGGAGGCCGGGCGGCTGCGTCGGCGCGGCTCACCACGTCGGGGGCCAGCACGCCGAGCACCCCGGCGAGATCCCCGGCCCGGGCAGCTTCCAGGAACGCGGACACGACCCGCCGTTGCCGGGCGAGAAGAGCTGCCGGGACCGTCGGCGTGCCCTGCACCTTCTGCCGCGCGCGGCTGGCCAGTTTCTTGGTGGCCGCCGGGGTGCGCTCGACGATCGGCGCGATCTGGGCGAACGGGACGGCGAACATGTCGTGCAGGACGAACGCGACACGTTCGGCCGGGTCCAGGGTGTCCAGCACCACTAGCAGGGCGCGGCTTACCGAGTCGGCTAGCAGCGCCTCCTCCTCGGGGTCGGTGCTCCGGCGGGCAGCGCCACCTGGCACCGCACGGGCATCGGCAGGCACGGAGTCGTCAGGCAACTGGTCTCTCAGATCCTCGTATCGCGCGCTGCGCGAGCGCAGCATGTCGAGGCAGATGCGGGTGACCACGACCCGCAGCCAGGCGGGCAGGTTGTCGAGCTGAGCGGGGTCGATCCTGGCCAGCCGCAGCCACGCCTCCTGCACGGCGTCTTCAGCTTCGCTGTGTGACCCGAGCATCCGGTAGGCGACCGCGCGCAACTGCCCGCGCTGCTCCTCAAAACGCTCCGCGAGCCTGTCACGCTCGTCCACTGGTCCCCTTTCCGTGCCCGGCACCGTCACTACCTATGACGGATGTCGCGTAACGAAAGGGACAAGGAGAACCCCGTGACAACATTGCTGCACCTCGATTCGAGCGCCAACCGTTCCGGGGAGTCGGTCACCAGGGAGCTGACCGCACTGTTCGCGCAGACCTGGCGGTCCCGGCACGGCTGCGCTGGATACCGGTACCGGGACCTAGCCGCCCAGCCAGTGCCGCTGGTGGACACGGCCCACTGCCAACTCGGACGGCGGCTGGAGCGGCAGGGCCTGGTCGCGCTGGACAAGGTGGCCGCGCTGACGGAGAGCCTCGCCGAAGAACGGCAATGGGCACTGACTCTTCCGCTGATCGCCGAGGTGCGCGCCGCCCATATCGTGCTGATCGGCGCCTCCATGTACAACCTATCGGTGCCGGCCTCGCTGAAGGCGTGGATCGACCGGGTCACCTTTCCCGGCGCGTTCACCGACCTGGACACCGGGGACAGCCTGCTGAGCCAGACGCAGGTCGTGGTGGTCGCGGCGCGCGGCGGCGCCTACGGCCCGGGTACGCCGGGGGAAGGCCAGGACTTCCAGGTGCCCTACCTGCGCGCCTATTTCCGCAAGCACGGGGTGCCCGAGTCGGACATTCACGTCATCAGCGCTGAATGGACCGTGGCCGGGTTCGTCCCCGCCATGGCCAGCCTCAAGCCGCGGGCAGAACGCTCGCTCGCCGAAGCCCGGGCCGCCGTGACCAACCTGGCTGCGACCCTCAAGTAGTCGTTTTCAGGGGCGTACCGCGCCGTCGAAGTTCTGGGCGTACCATTCGCTGTTCATCGGTATCTTCTCGACCACCTGGCCCGGGATAGGTGCGTCGATGATCATCCCGCCGCCGACATACATCGCGACGTGACTCTGGCCTGCGTAGTACAGCAGATCTCCGGGCTCGATCGCGGTCGAGGAGATGTGCGCCAACGTCGCCCACTGCTCGAACGTGTCGCGCTGAATCCCGAGCCCGGCGTGCGCCCAGGCGGCCTGGACCAGCCCGGAGCAGTCATACCCGTCCGGGCACGGCCCGGTGCCGCCGTAGACGTACGGGCAGCCGAGCTGGGCATAAGCGAAGGCCACGGCGGCGTCGGCCTGGGTACCGGTCGGACCGGTATAGGGCTGCTTAGTGGTGGTGTTGCTGGTATTGCCGCTGCCGCCCGCGCCGATGGTCGTGTTGGCCACCTGCTGTTGCTGCGGAACGGTCAGGCCATCCAGCGTGGCCTGCTCGGTCGAGATGAGCTTCTTCAGCGAACTCTTGCGGTCGGTGAGCTGGCTCTTGATCGACGCGATCCCGTTTTCGGTGCGCTGCATCTCCTGCTGCACGCCAGCAAGCTGGCTGGCGTCGGAGAGCAGCTGCTGGGTCTGAGCGTCGTGGGTGGCGGACAACTGCAACAGGAGCGCTCCCTGCTGCAGGATGGCCTCCGGATTGTCGGAGCTGAGCACGCCGGCGATCGAGGTGGAGCCGGCGTCCTCGTAAGCCGAGGCCGCGATCTCAGCCACCCCGGTACGCGCCGCCTCGAACTGCGCGTTGGCATGCTGCCACCTGGCGGTGACCTGCTTCAGCTGACGCTGGGCCGCGGAGAGCTGTTCGTCGGCCTGGTCGAGTTGCTCAGACACCTTGTTGAATTGCGTAGTCAGCTGGTTCACCTTGGCCTGGACCTGGGCGACCGTCGGCGCAGGAGCAGCGCTGGCACCGATCGCGACAACGGCAAGGCCGCCCGCCGTCACCAGCGCAATCGCGAGTGCCAAGCCGCGGCGCAACCGGAATCCGTTGCCCGTCAGGCGCGTACCCACGTACCCACCACGCTCCCTTGGTCCCTCGCGCGTAAAACGCGCCCGGCCCACTCCAAGGCCCTGGCACCGACCAGTCAGACAGAGGTCCGAGGGGACGGAACCCCTGGTTAAGAACTGGAGCAAGCGTAATGAACGCCATATGACGCTTCAACCGATTCGCGTAACTCCAACCACTTTATTACGGTGTCGGCGTTTATCGGTTAAATGACGGCCTATGCAGTACAATCACGACGCCCTCGTAGCTGGGAACACCCATGTCCTGGACGAACGGGCAGATCTGGAAGTCCTCGGTCCCGGCGTCGCGTTGGCGCGCAGCGGGGCGATCATACCCGCGTCCGCCAGAACCCTCAGCGCTCGCAACTCCTCGGGCCCCAAGTGCTTGGCCGCGCCATGCGGCGCCAGCACGGCGACCACGCAATCCTGGCACGGGATGTCGCGCACGTCAGCCCGATCGTGGTTTCTCGCCATTTCTGTCCTCCTCACGCTCCGTGAATGTCTCAGGCACACCGTAGCGAGGGGGTCTGACAATTTGACGGTCCCGTTCGGCGCCCCTGGCGCCCCTGGCGCCCCTGGCGCCCCCGTTCAGCACCGAAAATGTCAGAGGGCACGTCTAACGTGATCGTCGTGAGTCCGACTGTGACCGTACCGGCACCGTGTGACGTGCCCCTGGCCGATATCGAGTTCGTCGTGGTGGACCTGGAGACCACGGGGTGGTCGCCGGGTGAGGCGGCGATCGCCGAGATCGGCGCGGTCCGGGTTCGTGACGGGATACGGCGGGGAGAGTTCGCGTCGCTGGTCAACCCCGGCACATCCGTACCGGAAACCATCAAGGAGCTCACCGGCATCTCAGACTGGCTGCTGGCGGCGGCGCCGCGCGTCGCGGCGGTCCTGCCCAGCTTGCTGCGCTTCGCCGACGGATGTGTGCTGGTAGCGCACAATGCCCCGTTCGATCTCGGCTTCCTGGCTGCCGCCTGCGACCAGTGCGGGCTGGCCTGGCCGGCCTTCACCGTCCTCGACACCGTTGGGCTGGCCAGGCAGCTGGTGGACCCGGAACAGGTACCAGACTGCAAGCTGGGCACGCTGGCCACGTTCTTCGGCGCCCGGACACCGCCGACTCACCGCGCGCTCGCGGACGCGCGGGCCACCGCCGACGTCCTGGCGTCGCTCATCGCCCTGCTGGCACGCCAAGGCGTGCGGACGCTGGGAGAGCTCCGGACCTGGCCCGATGTCATCCTTACATCCCCGGCTGCCTGACGGCGGGGGTACTGCTACCGTAGGCGCCAGCCAGCAGTGACGGCCTATCAACCGGGGAGGTATCCAGTGGTCACCGCGATCGTCCTGGTGCAGACGGAAATTGACCGCATCCCCGAGGTCGCCGAGCAGATCGCCCAGATTCCCGAGGTCAGCGAGGTGTACTCGGTGACCGGCGACTTCAATCTGATCGCGCTGGTCAGGGTCCGGGCCCACGAGGAGCTGGCCGACGTCATCCCCGGCCACCTGAACAAGCTGTCGGGTGTCACCCACACCGAAACGCACATCGCCTTCCGCACCTACAGCCGCCACGACCTCGAAGCCGCGTTCTCCCTCGGCCTAGAGCCCGGCGCCTGACCCGGCCCGCGTCCGCCCGCCGCGCCCGCGTCCGCCTGCCCCGGACCCCCGCCTGACCCGGACCCCGTCCGTCTGCCGCGCCCTGCCCAATCCGGGCTTCCCCCCGGGCGCACCCCTATGCCGCTTGGCCGATTTGTACCATTTATTGTAGTGTCGCAGGCATTTGACTGGCCGCTCCCGTGGAATTTCGGAGCCTCATGGAAAGAAAGGCGCCGGAAACCGGCGCCCTTTCTTCCACGTGGCCCTTATTTTCCGCATACGTGAGCGAGCAAGCGTCCGTTTCGCGTCGGATGCCGTAAATGCTACCGGCCCGTGGTGGCGGCTGCGCGCACCCGGCAGGCACAAATCGTGAAATGTCGGGTTTGGGGGGAGCCGGCCTTAGACGGGGAACCAGCCCGGACGGGGAACCAGCCCGGACGGGGAACCAGCCCGGGCGGGGAACCAGCCCGGAAGGGAACCGGGGCGGGCGGGGAACCAGCCCCGGACGGGAAACGGGGCGGGCGGGGTTAGGGGGAGGTGGTTCTGGATTGGCTGGTGGCGATCCAGCGGTCCAGCAGGGCGCTGGCGGCGCCCGAATCGACGGCTTCAGCGGCACGGGAGAAGCCGTCGGTCAAGGCGGATACCAGCGCCTCAGGGGCGGCCACACCGGCGACGCCGGCCGCGGCGGCCAGGGCGGCGGCCGCGTTCAGCAGCACTATGTCCCGTACCGGACCGGCCGCACCGGACAGCACGGACCGGACCACCGTCGCGTTATGAGCGGCGTCACCGCCACGCAGATCCTCGACCGAGGCCGGCGGAAGCCCGAGCGCCGAGGGCGAGAAGCTGGTCTCGGCCACCTCTCCCCCGTGTACCACCCAGACGGTGGACGGACCGGTCGTGGTCAGCTCGTCCAAGCCGTCAAGACCACGGAACACCAGGGCGGAGCAGCCCCGTTCGGCCAGCACGCCCGCGATCACCGAGCCCATCCGCGGGTCCGCCACCCCCACGGCCAGCGACGAAGGCCTGGCCGGATTCGCCAGCGGCCCCAGGGAGTTGAACACCGTCGGGACGCCAAGCTCGCTGCGCGTCGGCCCGGCATGCCGCAGCGCCGGGTGATAGAGCGGCGCGAACAGGAACGCGATCCCCAGGTCGGCGGCCAGTGACGCGGACGCGGCGGGCGGCAGGTCGATCACCACGCCGAGCGCCTCCAGCACGTCGGCCGCTCCGCACGCCGAGGACGCGGCCCGGTTGCCGTGCTTGACCATCCGCGCGCCGGCCGCCGCCGCGACGATCGTGGCCATGGTCGACACGTTCACCGTGTGAGCCGCGTCGCCACCGGTGCCGACCAGGTCGACCACGTGGCCGGGAGAGTGGAACGGTGTCGCGTGCGCCAGCATCGCCCGGGCCAGCCCGGACATCTCAGCGACCGAGGTCCCCTTCATCCGGAGCGCGACCGCGAAGCCCGCTATCTGCGCGGACGTCGCCGCCCCGTCCATGATCTCGCTCATGGCCCACTCGGCCTCGTCGGCGGTCAGCGACTCGCCCCGGGTAAGGGCGCCCAGAAGAGCAGGCCAGGTCGTTCTGTTATCCATTACTGAGATCTAGCTACCGCGGCGCGGGCCCGCATGAGAGCGGCCAGTTCGCGCGCCAGGGAAATAGGGTCAATGGGGTGGCTGATCACGGCGTCGGCGCGGGACCAGGTGGCGAGCCATCCGTCGTCGGCCCGGCCGACCACCAGCAGCACCGGCGGACAGTTGTAGATCTCGTCCTTGGCCTGCCGGCACACGCCCATGCCGCCGGCCGGCTGCGCCTCGCCGTCGAGCACCATCACGTCCACCCCGCCCGCGTCGAGCAGGCGGAACAGCGCCGGCTCCGTGGCGACCTCTATCACCTTGACTTCCGGCACGTCCGCAGCTGGGCGACGGCCGATGGCGAGCTTGATCTGCGCGCGCACGTCAGCGTCGTGGCTGTACACAACGACTTTCATGAGTTGCATGCTATCGGTTCCCCGGAGGGCGAGCCGGCGGCGCGCGGGGCCGAGCGGAGGGGCTTTCGAGGGGGTCAAGTAGCGATCCCCTACGCGGTGTCGTAATAATGGCCACGTGGCGACAGCATCAGTGGAGACGACCCCTCGTTCACCGGCGAGCAGACCAAATCTGGTCAGCGTCGGGACTATCGTCTGGCTGTCCTCCGAGCTGATGTTCTTCGCGGCGCTCTTCGCGATGTACTTCACGGTCAGATCGGTGGACAAGGGCCAGGGCTTGCCGTGGCCGGGAGCGCATCTGAACATCGCGCTCGGGTCGACGAACACCACAGTCCTGCTGTTGTCCAGCGTCACCTGCCAGATGGGCGTGTTCGCGGTCGAGCGTGGCCAGATCAGGCGTACCCGGTCGTTGCTGCACCCGATGAGCTGGGGCCTGCGCGAGTGGTACGTGCTCACCTTCTTCATGGGCCTGTACTTCGACCTCGGGCAGGGCTACGAGTACCTGAGCCTGATCCACAAGGAGCACCTCACCCTGGGTTCGAGCGCCTACGGCTCGGTGTTCTACCTGCCCACCGGTTTCCACGGGCTGCATGTCGCGGGCGGCCTCATCGCCTTCCTCTTCCTGCTTGGCCGCACCTACGCGGCGAAGCGGTTCACACACGAGCAGCAGGTCAGCGCGATCGTCGTGTCCTATTACTGGCATTTCGTCGACGTCGTGTGGATCGGGCTGTTCACCGCCATTTACCTCATCCACTAATCGAGTAGGGGACAGCGAGTTGAGCTGGATCATCGCCCGGCGGAGGCGCCCGGCAGCCGGCTACGCGGCCCTGCTGCTCGGGCTGGCCCTCGTGGCCGCGCTGTACGCGGCGATCACCGGACACGGTGGCGCGTCGGCGGCGCCGAATCAGTCGCAGCAGGGCATCGCCGAGGGCGAGCAACTGTTCAGGGCAAACTGCTCGACCTGTCACGGCCAGCAAGCGCAGGGCCAACCAGGCATCGCCCCGAGCCTGATCGGCGCCGGCGCGGCGTCCGTCGACTTCCAGATGTCGACCGGCCGCATGCCGCTCAGCGGCGGCCCCGAGGCGGAAGCGCCGAAGAAGCCGGTGCGGTTCACCGAGCAGCAGATCGAGGCCATCGCTGACTACATCGCCTCGCTGGGCGGCGGCCCGGCGATCCCCTCCGAGCAGCAGGTGAACTCCTCGGGGGCGGACCCCGGGGTGGGCTCGCAGCTGTTCAACGCGAACTGCGGGCAGTGCCACAACGCCGGCCTGTCCGGTGGCGCCCTGACCTACGGCAAGTACGCACCGGCGCTGAACGAGGCCTCGCCGACGCAGATTTACGAGGCGATGCTGACCGGTCCCGAGGCGATGCCGGTGTTCTCCGACGGCACGCTCAGCCCGCAGGCCAAGCGTGACATCATCGCCTTCATCACGCAGACCCGGTCCGAGCCCAACCCCGGCGGATTCTCCCTCGGGCGGACCGGGCCGGTGACCGAGGGCCTGGTGATCTGGCTCGGCGGCATGGTCTTCTTGGTGCTGATCGCCATGTGGATCACCGCCAAGCGCCGGGACTCCGCGGCGACGGACACTTCACAGACCGGTGACACCACCGCTGAGATTCACGAGCCTGGGGACTGATGAGCGACATGGAAGAGACGGAAGGCCCGGTTCCCCCGCGGCGGGTGATCGGCACTCCCCCGCCCGGCGGGCTGCTCGGCGACGGATCCCGGGCCGGAAACGGGCATGCCCGCGGTGACGGCCGTGGTGACGTGGGACGACGCAGCGACGAATCGGACGAAGCCGAGCATTTCGAGGGAAAGCTGCCGACCGATCCGCCCGACATGGCGCGCGCCAAGCGGGCCGAGCGGGTGGTGGCCCTGTCGTTCATCATCGCCTTCCTGGCCGGCTGCGGCTTCATCGCGGCGTACGTCGGCCTCGAGGTCCACTCCGTGGACGCCACGCTGCGCTCCAACCTGGCCTTGGGCATTTCGCTGTCGGTGGTGCTCCTCGGGCTGGGCTTCGGCGCGCTGATCTGGGTCCGGAACCTCATGCCGGACGTGGAGACCGTCGAAGAGCGGCACGCGCCGCGATCCGATGACAAGGACCGGCAAGCCTTCCAGGAGTACTTCGAGGAAGGCGCGGTCACCAGCCAGTTCACCAAGCGGCCGCTGGTCCGCCGCACGCTGATGCTGGCCACGCTCCCGCTGGCCGCGGCGCCGGTCGTGCTGCTGCGCGACCTGGGCCCGCTGCCGGGCACGTCGCTGCGGCACACGGTCTGGTCGCCGGGACGGCGGTTGCTGGTCTATGGCACCAACCAGCCGCTCACCCCGGCCGAGTTCAGCGTGCCGGGGTCGATGATCACCATCGCGCCGGAGGGCTACCAGGACAACCAGGACGAGATGGCCAAGGCCGCCGTCATCCTGATCAAGCTCCGTCCTGGCGAGCTTCACATTCCGACCACGTACAACGGCGGGACTCTGGTCAGCACGATGAACTGGACGGTGGACAACACCATCGTCGCGTACTCCAAGATCTGCACCCACGTTGGCTGCCCGGTCGCGCTGTATGAGCAGACCACGCACCACATCCTGTGCCCGTGCCACCAGTCGACCTTCGACGCGGCGAACGGCGCGAACGTCATCTTCGGGCCTGCGGCACGTCCCCTGCCGCAGCTTCCGCTGGCCGTCAATTCCGACGGGTACCTGGTCGCCAAGAGCGACTTCACCCAGCCGGTCGGCCCGAGCTTCTGGGAGCGCGGATGAGCGAGGTAGAGACCCCCAAGGCACTGACCGGCATTGCCGGGTGGACGGACGACAGGTTCCACGCGGCGCGCGGCATGCGCGTGCTCATGCGGAAGGTCTTTCCTGACCACTGGTCGTTCCTGCTGGGCGAGATCGCCCTGTGGTCGTTTGTCATCCTGCTGCTGACCGGGACGTTCCTGTCCCTGTTCTTCGTGCCGTCGATGAACGAAGTCGTCTATCACGGCACGTATACGAAGCTGAACGGCGTCCGGATGAGCGAGGCCTTCCAGTCCACGCTCAGGATCTCCTTTGACGTCCGTGGCGGCCTGCTGCTCAGGCAGATCCACCACTGGGCCGCGGACCTGTTCATGGTGGCCATCACCGCGCACATGCTGCGCATCTTCTTCACCGGCGCGTACCGCAAGCCGCGCGAGGTCAACTGGCTGATCGGCATCGTGCTGTTCTCGCTGGGCCTGATCGAGGGCCTGTTCGGCTACTCGTTGCCAGACGACCAGCTTTCCGGCGCTGGCCTGCGCATCTTCGAGGGCGTCCTGCAGGGCATCCCGATCATCGGCACCTACGCCGCGTACTTCCTCTTCGGCGGTCCCTTCCCCGGGCACGACATCGTGCCCCGGATGTACATCATCCACGTGCTGCTCATTCCCGGGCTGATCCTGGCCCTGGTCACGGCGCACCTGTTCATCATGGTGCATCAGAAGCACACCCAGATGCCGGGTCTCGGCAAGACCGAGAAGAACGTGGCCGGGCAGCCGTTCTACCCGTACTTCCTGGCCAAGGGCACGGCGTGGTTCTTCTTCATCTTCGCCGCGCTGGCGCTGCTGGCCACCTTCGCGCAGATCAACCCGATCTGGCTGTACGGGCCGTACTCACCGGTCGCCATCTCGTCCGCCTCCCAGCCCGACTGGTACATGGGCATCCTGGAAGGCGCCCTGCGCATGATGCCGGCCTGGGAGATCAACTTCCTCGGCCACACGCTGACTTTGTCGGTGCTGATCCCGTTCGCGCTGCCGCTGACGATCATCCTCGGCGGCGCGACGTTCTGGCCGTGGTTCGAGCGATGGGCCACCGGCGACCAGTCCTACCATCACCTCAACGACCGCCCGCGCAACGCGCCGATCAGGACAGCGACCGGTGTGGCGGCGGTGACGTTCTACGGTGTGCTGTGGGCGGAGGGCGCGAACGACGTCCTCGCCGACAAACTGTCGATCCCGCTGTACACGATCACCTGGATCTCCCGGGTGCTGATCTTCGTCGGACCCGCGTTCGCGTTCTACGCGACCCGCCGGATCTGCCTCGGCCTGCAGCGCAAGGCCGCGGAGGAACTGTCGCACGGCTTCGAGTCGGGCATCATCCGGCAGCTTCCCCACGGCGAGTTCCTCGAGATGCACCGTCCGCTCTCGGTGGAGGCGCGGGCTGTGGCGGCGGCGAAGAAGCCGGTACCTGCCCTTCCCCGGGCTGGCTCCGAGGATGTCAACGGGATCCCCGCACCGGCCGGCCGTGGTGCGCTGGGATGGCTGCGGGCCCGCGCGAACTCCGCGTTCACCGAGACCGTCGAGGCGCCGAACGGACACGCCAACGGCCACGGTGAGGAGCATGCCGCGGTCGGCGCCGGCTCCGACGATGCGGCCGGTGAACTACCGCCCGGCGAATCGCACTGAAGATCTTTTAAGAGCGCATCAAAACGAACGGACTGTGGTTTCTCCCGCTGGGAAGCACCACAGTCCGTTCGTTTCGAAAGGGGGTTAAAGGTTTTAGGCCGGGTCGCCCTTGAGAGTGAAGCTGCGCAGCAGGTTCACGGCGAGGACCAGTGCGGCCACCGTGACGATGGCGCCCATCACCACGCTGGTGGCCACGTTGAGGCTGGCGTTCAGGCCCGCGTCGTTGACGAAGCCGTTCGCCACGCCCAGCGAGTAGTGACTGACGGACAGCAGCCGCGCGCCGCTGACGAAGTTGCTGAGCAGACTCTCCCAGATCAGCACGTACAGCAGCCCGACCGCGATCGCCCGGGTGGTGGCCACCGACACCATGACGAACAGCGCGTTGTAGATGACCGCGCCGACCAGGGCGCCGACGAACAGCCCCACGGCGAAACTGGTGCTGTTGATCGGGGTGCCCGGGATGTGTTGCACGAACCCGTTGGGCTGGATGACGTTCTTGTCCGGCGTGTCGCCGCCGCCGGAGATCAGCGCCGCGATCAGCTCTGGAACCGCGGCGAAGAATATCGTCAGCACGGTGGCGACGCTGAACTTCGTCATGATCACCGACAGCCGGCGGACCGGCGTGGCCAGCAGGTGCACGATGCTGCCGTCATCGATCTCGGCGCCAAGCACGCTGGTGCCTATTATCAGCGCGGTGAGCGGCAGCAGAACCGTGAATCCGAAGGTTCCGAGCACGACGCTCGGCCAGTGCCGCGACGGTGGATGCGACGCCTTGAGCGCGACCGTGACCAGAATCAAGATCACCGCTGGCAGCGCGAACAGCAATGCACGCTTGCGGCTCAGCGTGGCCCGCAGCGTAATCCACGCGACCGTGGGGTTGAAGACGTTGGACATTTGGCTGAGCCCCTCTTAGTCAGCGATCAGGTAGGCGAAGACGCTTTCCAGCGATTCGTCGGTTGGCAGCAACTCGCGTAGGCGGATGCCGTTGTCCCTGGCCAGCACCGCGATATCCGCGCAGAACGCGCCGAAGTCCGACGCCTGGACCTGAAGCCCGTTCCTGGTCAGTTCCACGCCGGTCACCGCCGGGCGGCCGATCAGCGTGGCGCCGAGCCGCCGGTCGTCGGACGAGCGCACCATGAACACGTGTGGCCTGCTCGTCATCAGCCGCCGGATGGCCCGGAAGTCACCGGAGGCGGCCAGACGGCCCGCCACCACCACCTGGATCGTTCCCGACAGCCGCTCCACCTCTTCCAGGATGTGCGAGCTGAACACGATGACGCGGCCTTCGGAGCCGAGCTTGTCGAGCAGGTCCATCATGTGCAGGCGCTGCCGTGGGTCCATCCCGTTGAACGGCTCGTCCAGCAGCAGGACCTGCGGGTCGTGCACGAGCGCGGCCGCCACCTTGATCCGCTGCCGCATGCCCTTGGAGTACGTGGAGATATTGCGACCTGCCGCGTCGGTCATGTCGAGCAGGGCGATCGCCCGTTTCGCCGCGCCGTCGGCGTCGGCCAGTTCATGCAGCCTGGCGGTCGCCGTGACGAACTGTTCGCCGGTCAGGAAGGCGTATACCGAGTCGCGCTCCGGGACGAGGGCGACTGATCGGTATATTTCGGGATTTCGCCACGAAGGGCGCTGCTCGGTGGAGGCGGTTCCGATGGTCAGCTCACCCCGGGATGGCGGCAGGAAGCCCGCGATCATGTGCATGATCGTTGACTTCCCGGCGCCGTTGGGACCGAGCAAGCCAGTTACCCCGGGGCCGATCGACATCGTGATGTCGTTGACCGCCACCACGTTGCCGTACCAGCGGGAGACATTGCGAAATTCGATGGTCATGCCTGACTCGCTTTCCGGTACCTCGCGGCCAGGCCCCCGAGGCTGGCCGCGAGCATGACGACCGCGACGACGCCGTAAAGCGGGCCGAAGTGGCCTAGGTTCGTCGGGTCCAGCCCCTGGTTCGTGCCCCCGAGCCAGATGCGGACCCCGTCGATGACGGTGAAGGGACTGAACACGCCGACGATCCGGGCGGCCGTCGTGGTGGCCGTTAGCCCGCCCTCGGCGTTGATCAGCAGTTCCGACAGTGTCCAGAGGAGGAAGCATGTGATCGCGACGATCCCGGTGGCGTAGGCACGCCGGCCGGTGAACGACGCCAGCACCAGCGCGATGGCCGCCATCAGCACCGCCCACAGCACACCCAGGCCGAGGCCGGGGATGAGCGCCCTCGTTTCCTCCCAGACTCCGTGGCTGTTCTTGGCCGACGCGATCGTGCCCACGTACAAGATCAGCAGCGGTATCTCGATCAGGATGAGCAACGCCGCGGTGAGCGCGATGTACTTGGCCAGCGGGTAGTCGCCCCGGCGCAGCGGCCTGCTGAAATACAGCGGCAGCACCCGGCTGCGCAGGTCCCTCGACACCAGCTCCGGCGCCTGCGCGGCGAGGAATATGGTAACAACCAGCACACGCAGCTGCGGCGTGTACACATCGTAACCAAACAGCCGCGCGTTGCCGCGGTTCACCGCGAACGCGTTCACGAAGCCCGGCAGGCACATGACGATGAACGCGAGGATCGGCACGATCTTGGCCTTCACCCCGCGGCCGATCCCCCACGCGGATCGGAAGCTGTGCAAAGTCAGTGCGCGGACGATCTGCGCGCGGCCCAGCCGCGGACCGTCGTAGCTGCGATAGCCGAGGTCGTGGATGACCCCGGCGGCTTGCTCAGGCATTGACGGCCCCCTCGTTTTCGTCGCGGAAAAGTTCCTCGACCTGGTGGCGGCGCTGTTCCAGGCGGCTCAGCGGGAGTTTCAGCGTGGCGACGCAATCCCGGACGGTGTCGTAGGTCTCATCTCCGTCAAGCGGTACCAGCAGCG
>JAFARZ010000322.1 GCA_019245115.1 Streptosporangiaceae bacterium
TGCCGACCAGCACGCCCAGGCCGAGCCCCACGGACAGCAGGTAGAACAGCGGCTCGAAGACGCCGGATGCGAACACCAGCCAGGCGTGCCGGTAGACCCTTGTGTGCCGCTCGATCAGGCGCAGGCTGCCCGCGTCGTTTCCCGCCCGGCGCAGCCGGGCGAGGCGTCCGGTGGGCGGAAGCATCCGCAGGGACACGCTAGACATACAGGCGCCTGCGGTAGGTGCGAGCGCCGGCCCAGACGCCGGCGGCGGCCAGCGCGGTCAGGTAGGCCACGTGGCCGAGCGTCCCGGGAAGGCCGGCGCGGCCGAGGCTGAACGCGCGGCACAGGGCGACCCCGTGCCACAGCGGCGTGGCGTAGGCGAGCGGGCGGAGCCAGCCGGGGAGCTGGGACAACGGGAAGAACGTGCCGGAGAACAGCATCAGCGGCATCATGCCGAACCGGAACAGGTAGGCGAAGTTGTTCTCGGTCTTCACCACGACCGCCCAGGCCGCGATCGGGGCGGCGAAGGCAAGCCCGGTGAGGGTCGCGGCGGGCCAGGCCAGCACCACCCAGGCGGACCTGACCGCGCCAAACGCCCACATGTACACGGTGACCAGTGCGGTGTTCATGGCGATCCGCATCGTCATGAACATCAGGTGCCCGCGGAAGATGTCATCGGGCCGCAGCGGTGAGGCCTGCGCCGCGATGTAGATCTTGTTCCACTTGACCGACCCGAAGACCGGGTAGCTGGCCTCGCCCATGGCCGTGTTCATGGCCCCGCTGGCCAGGATGGCCGGGGCCACGAAGGCCAGGTAGCTCACCCCGCCCAGGCTCGCCGTCCCGTGCCTGTCCACCAGGGTCCCCAGGCCGAACCCCATCGCGCCCAGGTAGAACAGCGGGCCGAGCACGCTGGACCAGATGCTGGACCGCCAGATCCGCCGGTACACGGTCAGCCAGCACTGGAAGGCGCGTATCGAGAGGGAGAACGGCGGGAAGCCGGCCCGGGCCACGACGGCGGGCGCCATAAGTCAGTCCTCCAGCCTGCGCCCGGTCAGCCGCAAGAAGACATCCTCGAGCGTGCCGCGGCGGACCAGCGAGGTGAGCGGCTCCAGGCCGGTGGAGCGGACCGCGGCCAGGGCCGCGTCCCCGTCAGTGACGTAGAGGAGGATGCGGTCGGCAAGCACCTCGGTCCGTTCGGAATTAAAGTCTTTGAGCTTGTCCGCGGCCAGGTCGTGCACCTCCGGATCGAAGCGCAGCTCGAGGACCTCCGGCGAGCAGTAGCGCGTGATCAGGTCGCGCGGCGAGCCCTCGGCGGCGAACGTGCCGTGGTCCATGACCACCAGCCGGTCGCACAACTGTTCCGCCTCGTCCATATAGTGCGTGGTCAGGATCAGCGTCACGCCGCGCTGCTTGAGCCGGAAGAGCCGGTCCCACACCACGTGCCTGGCCTGCGGGTCCAGGCCGGTGGTGGGCTCGTCGAGGATCAGGATCTCCGGCTCGTTGATGAGCGACCTGGCGATGGTCAGGCGCCGCTTCAGGCCGCCTGACAGCGGATCCACCTTGTCCCTGGCCCGGTCGGCGAGCTGTACGAAGTCGAGCAGCGCCGCGGTCCGCTCCCGGATGACGCGCCTGGGCAGCCCGAAGTACCTGCCGTATACCAGCAGGTTCTCGATCACGGTCAACTCGACGTCGAGGGTGTCTTCCTGCGGCACCACGCCGAGCCTGGCCCTGATCGCGGAGCCGTCCCGGACAGGGTCGGCGCCCAGGATGGTCAGCTCTCCGCTGGTCGGCGGCGACACGCAGCCGATCATCCGCATCGTGGAGGATTTGCCCGCGCCGTTCGGCCCGAGGAAGCCGAACGCCTCGCCCCGGTACAGGTCGAAATCGATCCCGTCCACCGCCGTGAAATCCCCGAAACGCTTGGTCAGGCCCCTTGCGCGGACGAGCACTTCACTTCTGGACACCCGATTCAGGCTACCTGGGCGGTATGACATTCTCCGAACGGTTTACCGTCCGGTACGTAGCACCACCTGGGGACACGGTAGGGTCGGGTCTGTACGGGACGGACCAAGTCAGAGGAACGAAGCCACGGTGAAGCTCATTCGCGACCTCTACGAGCGATTCCAGGTGCTGATCCATGAGGTC